>JBDTQQ010000093.1:0-7613 GCA_039932075.1 Pseudarthrobacter sp.
GTTATCGAGGGACTCACCAACCCGGATGAGGAGACCCTCACCCTCGCAGCCGGAACTGTTTCAGCCTCGGTCGCAGCCGCGGGCACCACTGTCCCGCTGATCGGCCCCGCGGACGTCCAGGTCACCGAGGGCAAGAACACCATCGTCTACGCCTGGGGCAGCCTCGCCGAGAATACCCTTGGTGTAGCCGTCCAGGTAGTGGATTCTTCATCGTGCGGGGACGAGGACTAGCCTCCTCCAGCTCCGCAGTCATCCCCTTTCATCGCCAGTGGGGCCGTGTCGACCGCGGCCCCACTGGCGCGCGCGAGTTAGATGCGGGGAGCAGGTGCCGCGGGAGTGGGCGCAGGCCGATGTCTTTTGACATCGGCTCCAGCCATTTAGAGGCCGCGGCGCCCTGCCCACAGCCCATGGAGCAGCGGAACCGCCGAGACGATCATCAGAACGCTGCCGAGCACTGTGTCATCCGCTCGGATCACGGATCCTGCGATGAGCAGGGCGCCGAATATGAGTGCCGATGCCGAGCGCTGCGCTGTGCGGTTAAGTCGTGCCACCTGCCGTTCGAGGCGCGGGCTGGCCACCGATAGTGACCCATCCTCGATTCGGGTGACGAGCCCATCCAATCGTTTTGGCAGCCGCAGGGCGACGCTGGCGGCGTCGAACGCTTGCTGTGCCGCGTCCTTCACGATGTTGCCGCGCTCGTCGCGCAACAGCTGTGCTGCATAGGGTTCCACCGAGTCCCATAGATTGAATCGTGGGTCCAACGAGCTGCAGACACCCGACGTCAGTGACATCGCGCGGATGATGAGGAGGAAGTTCTCTGGCAACTGGAACGGCAACGAACGAACAAGGTCGCCGAACTCCACCGCAAAATCAACGAATTCCCGCGGGTCCACCTCGCGAAGCTCTGCGAAACCCATCCCGCCGAACCTGGAAAAGAGGTGCGTCATCGCCCGCTCAAGCTCGGCCGTGTCGGCCGAGGGCAGCAGCACACCCACGTCGCTGATCGCGCTCACCAAGCCTTTGCCGTCACGCGAGGCGGCCGCGATGAGGAGCTTCCGCAGGCCGCTGCGAGTAACGGGCGGAACCTCGCCCATCATGCCGAAGTCGATGAACGTCAGCTTCCATGGCCGCTCAGCGGCTGAACCGGTATTCGGAGTGACAAAGATGTTGCCGGGGTGTGGATCGGCATGGAAAAAGCCTTCCGTGAACAACTGGTCAAACATGACCGATGCGAACACCGGGGCGACCTCCGCTGGATCGATTCCCGCTGCAAGGAGCGCCGTCCGGTCGGTGATCTTGATCGCCGTGACATCCTCGAGGGTGAGCGCGCGGCGGGTGCTCCGCTCCCACACGATGTCAGGTACGGCCACCCTGTCGTCGTTGGCGAAATCAGCTGCGAAGCGTTCGGCATTCACTGCCTCGTGCAGGTAATCGATCTCCTCAAGGCTGGTTTGCGCGAACTCCTCGACCAGGGCGGGCATGTCAGCACGATCAGACACCAGACGCACGTGGCTGAGCCAGCCGCCAACTTTGCGAAGTGCCGCCAGGTCGACGTCGACAATCGCGTCAATGCCCGGGCGCTGGACCTTCAACACCACGCTCTGGAGCCCGGTATCAGCGGCGTTGGCGGGCAGCAGTTGTGCACGGTGCGCCTGTCCGAGGGAAGCGGCGGCGATTGGCGTCTCCTCGACCCAGTCGAAGACATGGCTCAACGGGGCCCCCAGCTCCGCCTCGGCAAGGGCGCGGATTGCGGCGAACGGGACGGGGGGCACCTCGTCCTGCAGTCCTTCAAGCTCCTTTGTGATCTCCGGCGGAAGTACGTCGAGCCGGGACGACAGGAACTGACCAACCTTGATCATCAGACCGCCAAGGTCCACCGCGAGCGCACGGAAGCGCTGCGCGAACCGCCGCATCCTCTTAGTTCTTGTGCGTTCGGCAATCCTGACCAGCCCGATGCGAGGGAGGAACAGCTCAAACCACCAAGTCACCGCGAGATGCCACGCCGCGAAGCGCAGGATGCGACGGTAACGGGCGCGGTTGTTCCCGGCGCCGGGTACCGGATCTGCCCGGTCCCGGCGAACCGACACCACCCTCTTCAGTCCTGGGCGAGGATCGAATACAGCCGGCGACGGGCCTCGTCCAACACCATGACGGCCTCCTGCACCTGCTTCGGGGAGCCTGTGCGACCCACCTGGGCCGCAGCCTGTGCGAGCTCGACGCCAGCCTTGGGCAGCGTCGCAAACCCTGTGCCTGATGCCGGACCCGTTGACTCCCAGAGCGCTGACGCATCGGCACCCGCTACTTCTTCCCGGCCTGCTTCGGTCAGCGAGTAAATCTTGCGGCCGTTGGATTCCTCGGCACTGATGAACCCTTCATCGGCCAGCAACTGCAGCGTTGGGTAGACTGAGCCGGCGCTGGGCTTCCAGCTGCCACGGCTGCGCTCCTCGATCTCACCGATGATCTGGTAGCCGTGCATCGGCCGCTCCGCTAGCAGCGCCAGTATGGCCGACCGCACTTCGCCTCGACCCGCGCGAGTGCCCGATCGCTTCTCAAACCTTGAACGCAACTCCTCAACGGCCTGCCACATGCCGTCAATATTGGGGCCGCCGAATCCGCCCGCCGGGTACGAATTACGCATCATGCTCTCCTCTGCGAGTCGCGAACGATAGTCAACGATACATCCGATATGCACTGAACCAACAGGGGGAAGTCGACGGAGCCGGCGAGCCACGGCAACACGTTCGTGAAGAGCCTGGTCCACCGGATGCTAATGACCCAGGAGCAGGCTTTGGATAAAATCAGGGTTCAACGGTCAGTCAACCGAGGCCCGGGCGTCCTCCTGCAGATAAGCGCCAGGCGAGCAGAGAGGCCAGCCATGGACTTCACCCAGTCCGCCGAACATCAGCTCGACCCCTTTCCCCGCTATGAACGAATGCGGGAAACGGCCCCTGTCTTTCACGACGAACAATCAGGAAGTTGGCACGTCTTCCGGTACGACGACGTTCAGCGGGCATTGTCCGAACATGCAACATTCTCATCGCGCATGGGCGGTGAGGATCCATCCGGGACCGGCCAACTGTTCGCCTCGAGCCTGATCACCACCGATCCCCCAAGGCACCGCCAGCTTCGCTCCCTGGTCACCCAGGCGTTCACGCCGAAAGCTGTGGACGCCCTGGCTCCCCGCATCGCCGGGCTCACGGACGAGCTTCTGGAGGGGATTGCAGCCCGCGGAAGCGCAGACCTGATTAAGGAATTGGCGTACCCCTTGCCGGTCATAGTGATCTCTGAACTTATGGGCATTCCTGCCCAGGACCGTGAGCGCTTCAAGCACTGGTCCGATGTGATTGTCAGTCAAACGCGGAGCGGTTCGACCAGTGAGGAGCACTATTCCACCAATTCAGAGATGACGGAGTACTTCCTGGCCCTTATCGACCAGCGTAGGAGCCGGCCCGGCAAGGACCTGATCAGCAACCTCCTTTCCGCCAAGATTGACGGCCAAAATCTGACGGTGCCCGAACTGCTCGGTTTTTGCAGTTTGCTGCTCGTCGCCGGCAATGAGACCACCACCAATCTGATCGGCAACGCCGTTTTGTGCCTCGCTGAGTCGCCCGGCACGATCGAGCGTCTCCTGAGGGAACCGGCCTTGCTTCCCCAGACAATCGAAGAAGTGCTGCGCTTTCGGTCTCCAGTCCAGTCCATGTACCGGGTGACAGCCTCGGAGACAACCCTGGGAGACGAACGGATTCCCGCCGGCGCACCGATCGTGGCTTGGATCGGCTCCGCCAACCGCGACGAACGGCAGTTCCAGCGGCCAGCTGAGTTTGACGTCGACCGCGGCCAGAACCGGCATCTGGCATTCGGCCACGGCATTCACTTTTGCCTCGGTGCGCCGCTGGCCCGCCTCGAGGCCAGGATCGCGCTGGAGGCCCTATTGTCCCGTTTGCCCGGGCTTTCCCTGGTTCACGGAGCGCACCTGGAACGAATGGAAAGCACCATCGTTTATGGTCTGAAGGCACTCCCGGTCAGGTGGCAACCGGACTAACCGGCAAGGACTGCAGGATTCGGAGGGAGCAGTCCGCCGTTGGCGCGGGGTCCCATCCGGACGCGCGCGGGGCTGGGTCACTTTGGTAGGTCTTTAGCAGACCCCTGGCCGCTCCCTCTGCCGTCCGGGAGGAGCTTTCCAGTGACGTTCCGTAGCAAAGCCGTTAGAGCGGCGCGCTTCTCGGGCAAGCAGGAGGCACTCCCTAACTTGCAGTCCCCACGACATCCTCCAGCGTCGACCTGTCGAAAAAGCGGACCTCGCCCGTCGCCTCGAAGAACACCGGAACCACGGATGTACTCGGGTCCTTCGACGTCTCGTAAATTTCAGGCGCACTTCCATGCTTCCGGGCAATGGTTCCAACCAAGTCGGTACCGCGAACCCGGACAGTTCGATATTTGTAGCTCATGTTGACCCCTTCGTCGACTAGGGCAAACACTACCCCTGTGACGCGCAACACGGTTCCATTGTGGGTGTCAGGGCCACCACGCCGAACCAGGGAGTGCAAAGGGGCGCGGATCGAACCCTGCTGTTTGAACCGTCGGGCTGAGGACTACGCGAGGATGGTCCGGTATATCCCTGTATGGTCCAAGTCGCCGTAGCCCTCCTCGATCATGAGCTCGAAAGCGTGTCGGATGCTCGTCGAGAGCGGCAGGTTCAATCCGGACGCCGTGGCAATTTCCGCTATAAAGTTGAGGTCTTTGAGCTGGTTCTTCGCCGATCCTCCGCCTTCGAAGTCCTGGTTGATCCAGCGTCGTCCCTTTTGGCGCAGGACTTCTGAGCTGGCAAGACCGCCCGCCAGGACTGTTTGCACTTTCGCAAGGTCCAGTCCTGCGGTACTGGCAAGGGCCATCGCTTCGGCCAGGGCCGTTACTGTGGCGGCGACGACGATCTGGTTGCAGGCCTTCACCGTTGATCCCGCGCCCGTTTTGCCGAACCTCACGACGGTCGAGCTGTATAGCCCGAAAAGCGGGGTCAGCCGGTCCACGGCTTCCGGCGGCCCGCCAACCATGATGCTCAGCCGGCCCTCTTCGGCGCCTATGGTTCCGCCGCTCAGGGGTGCGTCCACGACTGTCACCCCCCAGTTGCGCAAGCAATCGTCAGCGAACTCCGCCACCGCTACCGGTGACACCGTTCCGTGAATCACGAGGATGGGGTGTTCGATGCCTGCGGTTTTCCATCCTTGCAGCAAGCCCTCTTCGCCAGGAAGAAGAGCTGCAACCTGGGGCAGGTCGGGCAATACAGTCAGCACGACTTCATTCGCGGCGGCGGCCGGGGCGGCTACGACAGTGCCGCCCCCAATCGCACGGGCTTTTTCCGGTGTGCGGTTCCAGAGAGTAAGGGGAATCTGGCCGGCGAGGATATTTCGGGCGATCGGAGCTCCCATTGGTCCCGTGCCGATGAGGGCCACGGAGCCGTGGAAGCCGGGCAGATCCTTCTCAATAATTGTCGGTGTTGTCATGTGATTAGAAAGGGATCAGTCCGGCGAGGGCGGGAAGGAACGTACTGAACCACGGAACCGCGGCCAGCACGAGGAGCCCGAGGAACACTGCGATCAGATAGGGCCAGAAGTGTTTGAGGCTCTTCTCCACGGTTTCATGTGCGGTTGCGCAGGCGACGTAGAAGCCGACACCGGCTGGCGGCGCGAACGAGCCGATACCCATGGAAATGATCAGCACCATGGCGTACTGCACGGGGTTGACGCCGAAGTCGACGGCGATCGGCAGAAGCAGGGGCGCGAAGATCAGTACCGCCGGAAGGCCTTCCAGCAGCTGACCCATGATGATCAGCAGCACGACCGTGAACAGCATAAAGAGCAGCGGTGAGTCGCCCAGCCCCGACATGAGGTCGTGGATCTGCTGGGAGACGCCTGCGAGGGCGAGGGTCTGGGCCAGCGGGGACGCGGCCGCGATGATGAACAGCACCATTCCCGCCGTCGTCGTTGTTTCCCGGAGCGTGTCACCAAGCAGGCGCCGGCTGCCGCGCCGGTACGCGGCGGCGAGGATGAAGGCGTATGCAACCGCCACGGAGGACACCTCGGTGGGTGTGGCGAAGCCGCTGAGGATGCCCACCACCATGCCCACAGGAAGCAGCAGCGTGGGGATGGCGAAGAAGGTTGCCGACCCGCGGGCACGCCAGCTGGACTTGGGGCTGGCGACGCCACCCTGTTTACGGGCGCGGAAGAAGATAAGTGCCATGACACAGAGCGCCAGGAAGGCGGCGGGAACGAATCCGGCCAGGAACAGCGTGGTGGTGGAGATGGTGGTGATGGATCCGAGGATCAGGAGCACGATGCTCGGGGGAATGGTTTCGCCCATGATGGCCGAGGCGGACAGGACGGCGACCACTTCGCCGCGGGGGTACTTGCGTTCTTCGAGCATGCCGCGCATGGTGGTGCCCACTGCTGCGACGTCGGCCACCTTGGAGCCGGAGATGCCGGAGAAGATGTACATGGTCACCACGACCACCTGGAGCAGGCCGCCGCGCAGGTGTCCTATGAGTGCGTCGACGAGCTTGGCCAACGGGAGGGTCAGGCCGGCGGAGTTCATGACCGTGCCGGCGAGGATGAAGAACGGGATTGCCAGAAGGACGAAGCCCTTGGCCCCGGAAGCCATTCCAATGGGGATGGCGCTGACCTCGGAAATGCCGCCCAAATAAAGGTAGATCCCGGATGCCAGCGCAAGGACGAAGGCGATGGGCAGGCCCAGGAACAGCAGCATGAACAACAGCAGAAGGACGACGCCGAGAAGGAGGTTGGGGCTGGCGTAGTAGAAAAGCGGCTGGGCCAGAAGGACAAGAACAATCAGTACTGCCGCGATTCCCGCTGCAGTGAGTGCGGGGCGACGTTCCTGGCGCCAAAGCTTGAGGAGGGCGAACCAGGCGATCAGCACCATGCCGACGGAGAACGGCAGTGAGACCCAGAAAACGGGGAGCTGCAGGATCGGGGTCTTTTCCTCGATCTGCTGGACGAGGGTCGGAACGAACAGCGCAAATGCCCCGGCGCTCATGACGAAGACCAGCCAGTCGACCAGGGCGGCCAGATAGGGTTTCCATGCTACGGGGAGGCGCATGATGAGGGCCTGAACGGACATGTGTGCGCCCTTGGGATACGCGATGGCTCCGCCGATGAAGGCAATGGTCAGCAGCGCGATTTCCGAGACTTCCTGGGTCCAGAGCACCGAATCGCCGGTGATGACCCTGACCATGATGTTCAGCAGGATGACGACTAGCTCCGCGAGGATGGCCGCTCCCACAACCCATTCGAGTGTTTTGTCGAGCCAGAAGGCACCGCTCCAGCGCGGTGGGACGTGGCCGTGGTGGAGGATCTCTTCCGCGTCCGAGGGGAGGACCTCCTCGAGTTCCTCGGGCGTAGTGATGTGTTTCATGGGCTTCCAGACTGTCGACATTTGAGAGTGGGGCGTTTCCTTGCGCCGGCCCGGGGAGCAGGTGGCTCCCCGGGCCGGCGACTGCTACTTGGTGGTGGTGAAAGCGATGGCTTGGTCGAAGAAGTCCTTGCCGATCAGCCAGGAGAAGGTCGGGTAGAGGCTCTTGGAGACTGCTTTGAATTCCTCCA
>JBDTQQ010000094.1:0-7596 GCA_039932075.1 Pseudarthrobacter sp.
TCGCCCAGGCCGATGGGTCCGACCTTGACACGGACGAGGCGCAGCACCGGGAAGCCGACGGCGTCGAAGAGGCGCCGGACGATCCGGTTCTTGCCCGAGTGCAGCACGACCTCGATCAGCACGTGGCCCGGGGTGGAGTCCACCAGCTTGAAGGAGTCCACGGCGGCGATGCCGTCCTCGAGTTCGACGCCGGCCTTGAGCCGGGCACCGACGCCCTGCGGGAACGGCCCACGGACCTGCACGAGGTAGGTCTTGGGGACCTCGTAGGACGGGTGGGTCAGGCGGTTGGCGAGTTCGCCGTCGTTGGTCAGCAGCAGCAGGCCCTCGGTGCCGACGTCGAGGCGTCCGACATGGAAGAGGCGTTCGCCGTGATGGCTGCGGACGAAGTCGCTGATGCAGGGCCGCCCGTCCGGGTCTTCCATCGTGGAGACGACGCCCTTGGGCTTGTTGAACACCATGTAGACCATATTTTCATCCAACTGGATGCGGAGCCCGTCGACGTGGATAACGGCGGTCTTCGGGTCGACGCGGACGCCGAGCTCGGTGACGACCAGTCCGTCGACCTCGACCCGGCCTTCGGCGATCATTTCCTCGCAGACGCGCCGCGAGGCGACGCCGGCCGAGGCCATGACCTTCTGCAGGCGGGTGCCGTCGGCGTCGTGCAGCTCGGACTGGGGAACGTCGCCGCGGGGTCCGCGCTTGCGGGCGGGCTTCCGGACGGGGCCGAGGTTCTGGCCGAAGCGTTCGCTGCCGAAAGCGCGGGGACCGGCGGACTTGGCCGCGCCGGTGCGCGGCTTGGGCTTGAGCGCACCGGGGGTGCCGGGAACCTTGCCAAAGCCAGGCTTGCGGGAACCGGGCTTGCGACTGGCCGCGCCGGAGCCTTTGCCGGATTTCCAGTCGCCGGCAGGGCCTCCGGCGCGAGCGCCTGTTGCAGCGCCGCCGGGAACCTGCTGGTCCGGATCGATGAAGGCCTCTTCGCGAGGCTTCGGGTGCTTGAAGGGGCGGTCGCCGCCCTTGCTGAAGTCGCGCTGGCCGCCGCCTCCGCTGCGGGGCGCTCCGCTGCGGGGCGCTCCGCCCTGTGCAGCGCCGCGACCTGTGCCGCCCTGCGCTGGATTGCGTCCCGAATTGTCTCGTGCCGAACTGGTTCGTCCCGCACTGCTTTGTCCCGCACTGCTACGTGGTGAACCCTGGCGTCCCGCCTGTGTCATGACCCGTCCTTAACGTTTGGTGGCCGACGGCCATTGCCTCCCGACAACACCCGCCAACAAGGGCAAAATGGTTCCGCCCTGTGGATACTATTGCGCAGGCAGCTGTGCTGCCTACATTCTTTCGGCGTCGTAGAATTCTTCGATGCCTTCGAGCCCCGGAAGATGGGGCGACAGCTGCGGCAATTCCGCGACCGACCCGATCCCCATGCGTTCCAGGAAATACGACGTCGTGCGATACAGGATGGCCCCGGATTCGGGATCGGTCCCCGCATCCTCGATCAGCCCGCGCTGGGTCAGCGTCCGCACGACAGAATCAACATTGACCCCTCGAATTGCAGACACCCGCGCCCTCGAAACGGGTTGGCGGTAAGCGATTACGGCGAGCGTTTCGAGCGCCGCCTGCGTCAGCCTGGCCGTCTGTCCTTCCAGCACGAATCCGCCGACGATGTCCGCAAACTCAGCGCGGGAATAGATTCGCCAGCCTCCGGCGATATTCCGCAATTCAAAACCCCGGGCGGTGGCGTTGAAGCCGTCACTGTTGCTGTTATGGGCGGCGACGTCCACATCCGGGGCATTAACAGTATAGCCGTCATACTCCCGCTGCAGTTCCGCCAGCAGGGTTTCGACGACGTCCACACCCAGGTTCAGGCCGGCGGCGAGCCCGGCGGCCGTGGCCGGCTCGTCGATGACCATGAGGACGGCTTCGAGGGCCGCGCGCGCCCCGCCGGGGAGGCTGTGGACATCGCGGCCGCCGGTACCCCCGCCATCGGTGGTCCCGACGCCGGTTGCCGCTTCGTTCCGGGTGTCACTCACTGCTACTCCTCGTATTCCTCGCTTGGTTGCCACTGGCGGGGTTGCCGCCGGCGTTCCAGCGGACGGTGAGGTCCCCGAGCGGCTGCAGCTGCTCAAAGCCCACCGCCCCGTCCCGGAACATCTCCAGCAGGGCCAGGAAGCGGGCCACCACCACGATCGTGGAGTCGGCGTCGGCGATCAGCGCCCGGAAGGTCAGGGGTCCGCCCAGCCGGAGCCGGAGTCCCAGCAGCTCGGCCTGTTCCTTGACGCTTACCGGAGTGGCGTGCAGGTGCGCCAGGTCCACCCGGGCGGGCGCGGCGTCCTTGGGCCTGAGGGCGGTTTCGGCCAGGGCGGCGAATTGCGCCGGGGTGTGCTTCCAGAGAAGTTCCGGGAGCAGCGCGGCAAAATGGCCTTCCAGCGCGACCTGGCGCGGGTGGCGGCCTGCCTCGAGGTCGAGGGTGGACCCGATCATGCCGGCCATGTGCTTGAAGGCCTTGTATTGGAGCAGCCGGGCAAACAGCAGGTCGCGGGCTTCCAGCAGGGCGATGTCTTCGGCGTCCTCCACCTCGCCGGCGGGCAGGAGCCGGGCGGCCTTGAGGTCCAGCAGCGTGGCGGCGATGACGAGGAATTCGCTGGCCTCGTCCAGGGCCCACTCCTCCCCCTGCTGCTGCAGGCCCTTGATGTACTTGATGAACTCATCGGTGACAGTTGCCAGCGCCACCTCGGTGATGTCCAGCTGGTGCTTGGAAATCAGGCCGAGCAGGAGGTCGAAGGGGCCCGTGAAGTTGGCGAGGCGGACCTCGAAGCCGGGCTTCTTCGCTGCGGGGGCGCCTGCTGCTGCCACGGTCCGCCCTAGGGTGCCCCGCCGCGCGAAATGAGTTCCTTGGCCAGGCGGCGGTAGGCATCGGCGCCGATGTGGTTGGCGGCGTACGTGGTGATCGGCTCGGCCGCCACCGTGGCGTCGGCAAACTTGATGGAGCGCTTGATGACCGTCTCGAAGACCTTGTCCCCGAAGGCCTCCACGAGGCGCGCCATGACTTCCCGGCCGTGCAGGGTGCGGGCGTCGTACATCGTGGCCAGCACGCCGTCGACCTGCAGCCTGGGGTTCAGGCGGTCCTGGACCTTGTCGATGGTCTCCACAAGCAGCGCCACGGCGCGCAGGGCGAAGAATTCGCAGATCAGCGGGATGATGACGCCGTGCGCCGCGGTCAGGGCGTTGACCGTGAGCAGCCCGAGGGAGGGCTGGCAATCGATCAGGACGACGTCGTAATCGTCCTCGACCTTCTTCAGGGCCCGGTCCAGGACCTGTTCGCGGGCCACCTCATTGACCAGCTGGACCTCGGCGGCGGAAAGGTCGATGTTTGCCGGCAGCAGGTCGACGTTTTCGACGCCGGTCTTCTGGATGGCGTCGCGGATATCCACTTTTCGGTCCATCAGGACGTTGTAGACCGTGAGGTCCAGTTCGTGCGGGTTGATGCCGAGGCCGGCGGACAGGGCACCCTGGGGGTCGAAATCCACCACCAGCACCCGGCGGCCGAATTCCGCGAGCGCCGCAGCAAGGTTGATGGTGGAGGTGGTTTTACCCACTCCGCCCTTCTGGTTCACCATGGCGATGACCCGTGCAGGACCGTGGGAAGACAGCGGTGCGGGCTCCGGAAAGTCGCGTTGAGGGCGCCCGGTGGGGCCCATAACGGCGTCTTCCAGATCGAGTTCGGTGCCTTCCAGAGTTGCTGAACCCTGTTCGCTGCTCACGTATCTATCCACACTTTCGATGACGGTGATTCTCGTGCTTGATATTGCGGCCGCTGGGCTCCCAGTGCCGATGTTATTCTTCCCAAGGTTACAGCGCCCGACACGGTATTCCGCGGACCTTGACAGCGGCCGTCATTTGAGCCTTGACCTTCTGGTAGAAGTCGAGGGTTCCCCGTCTCGCACGCAGAACCGCCCGGACGCGGGGTTGGCGTCCGGGCGGTTCTGCCGCGCTTTTACCACAGGGTCTCAGTCCGTGGGATCAGTCCGCCCCATCAGGCGCCAGCCGGCTGCGGCTGGGCTGCCTGTCCCGGCTGGTCGGCGGCGTCATCGTAGCCAATGCCGTGGTGCGGGTCCATGGTCAGCTCGTCGAAGGGCTCAGCCCCGGAGAGGACGCGCTCAACCTGTTCGCCGTCGATCTCCTTGACCCAGGTGCCGATCAGGACGGTGGCGACGGCGTTGCCGGTGAAGTTGGTCAGCGCGCGGGCCTCGGACATGAAGCGGTCGATGCCGACAATCATGCCCACGCCCCCGAGCAGCTGGGGCGCGTGCGCCTGAAGACCGGCGGCCAGGGTGGCCAGGCCTGCGCCGGTGACGCCGGCGGCACCCTTTGAGGCAATGATCATGAAGATCAGCAGGGAAATCTGCGCACCGAGGTCCATCGGGGTGCCCATGGCGTTCGCCACGAACAGCGACGCCATGGTCAGGTAGATGGCGGTGCCGTCCAGGTTGAAGGAGTAACCGGTGGGCACGGTGACGCCGACGACGGGCTTGGACACACCGAGGTGTTCCATCTTGGCGATGAGGCGCGGCAGGGCAGCCTCGGAAGAGGAGGTGGAGAAAATCAGCAGGTATTCACGGGCCAGGTACCTCATCAGCTTGAAGATGCTCACGCCCGCCACGGTCTGGAGGAGACCGCCGAGGATAACGACGATGAACAGGGCGCAGGTGATGTAGAACGCGATCATCAGGGTAAACATGCTCACGATCGCCTGGAAGCCGGTGGCGCCGACCACGGCGGCAATGGCGCCGAAGGCGCCCACGGGTGCCAGCCACATGATCATGATGAGGATGCGGAAGACCACTGCCTGGCCATGGCCGATTGCCCTCAGCACCGGGGTGCCCTGGGGACCCATCTTCTGCAGTGCGAAGCCGACCAGGATAGCGGCGAGCAGCGTCGGCAGCACGGGGATGTCACCGGGGATGATCCCCAGGAGGAAGTCGACGGTACTGTCGGTGGCCGCCTTCTTGTTGGGGTCGTACGGCGTCAGGTTCAGGCCTTCGCCCGGGTGGATGAGGTTGCCGACCACCAGGCCGATCGCCAGGGCGAAGGTGGACATGACGACGAAGTAGCCCAGGGCCAGGCCGCCGACCTTGCCCACGGTGGCGGCTTTGGCGATGGAACCGATGCCCAGCACGATGGTGCAGAAGATGATGGGGCCGATCATCATCTTGATCAGCTTGATGAAGCCGTCACCGAGCGGCTTGAGGTTCTTGGCGACTTCGGGGAACAGCAGACCGACGACGGCGCCGAGGACCACGGCGGCAATGACGGCCATGTACAGGTAGTGGGATTTGTCGAGCCCTTTGCGCGCGGACTTGGCTGGCGCAGCTGACTCTCCTCGTTGAGAAGCCATGATGTGTCTCCTTATGGATAGGCTGGAAGACGCCGGGCCCATGCTCTGGGCTGATCACGTCGATCCGGTGTGATATCCATCATTGATGGCCGGGTGACTTGGCTCACCGTTGCGTTCATATTGGTCATGGAAGGTGTTGATGATCCACCGCTGGAGCATCGCGCGGAGGCTGTTCGTGGCCCATCTGCTGTTCATGCTGGCCCTGACGGCAATCGTGGGCACCGCCAGCTTCGTTGACGCCCGCGACCATGCCTACGAGGAGGCCGGCCGGCGGATGACCGGCATCGCCACCGCCGTTGCGGACAACCCCCTGGTGCTGCAGGCGGCGAGCGCCGCCCACCCGACAGCCCTGCTGCAGCCCTATGCCTTGGAAGTTATGCGCGATGCCAATGCGGATTTCATCACGATCATGGCTCCAGACCGGACACGGTGGACGCACCCCAACGACGAAGAGCTGGGAAAGCCGTACATCGGGTCCATTGACGCTGCACTGAACGGCGAGGTCTTCACCGAGATCACCGCTGGAACCCTCGGCCCCTCGGTCCGTACCATCGCTCCGGTCAAGGACCCCAGCGGAACCGTGAAGGCGCTGGTGGCGGTGGGCGTGACCGTGCGGACCGTGGATGTGGCCGTCTCCGGCAGGCTGCCGGCGCTGATGACCATCGGACTGGCCCTGCTGGCGGGCGGCTCGGTGGCGTCCTGGCTGGTGGGGCGGTACCTGCGGCGGGTCACGCGGGGCTGGGGCCCGGAACAGCTCGCCCAGCTGTTTGCCTACTACGAATCGGTGCTCCACTCGGTGCGGGAGGGCGTGATCCTGATTGATTCCACGGGCAGGGTGGTGATGTACAACGACCAGGCCGCGGAGCTGCTGGGCCTCACCCCGCACTCCGCCACAAGCGACCAAACAGCCAACCCCACAGCCGACCCGACAGCCGACCCGACAGGCGGCACGCCAGGCGGCCCTTCCGCCGGGCACGGCGCGGCGCCGTTGCTGGTGGAGCTGCCCCTGGCGGCCAGCCTCAAGGAACTCTTCGAATCGGGGCGGGGCGCCCAGGACGAAATCCATCTGACGGACTCCCGCATCCTGGTGGTCAACCAGGGACCGGCTCTGGGACCGCACTCCTCCGCGGGACGCCAGCGCGCCGCGGTTTTCGGCACGGTGGCCACCATCCGGGACCGCACGGAAATCGAATCGCTCGGCAGCGAGCTGGAAACCGTGCGCACGCTCTCCGATGCCCTCCGTGCCCAGACCCACGAGCACGCCAACCGGCTGCACACGCTTGTCTCGCTGCTGGAACTGGGACGCGGTCCGGAGGCCCTGGACTTCGCTACCAGGGACCTTGAGCTCAGCCAGCGCCTGACGGATGACGTGGTGAGCTCCATCGAGGAGCCGGTGCTCGGCGCCCTCATCATGGGCAAGGTGGCCGAGGCCCGCGAACGCGGCGTCGAACTGGACCTTAACACCGGCAACACAGGCGGTTCCACCGCCGTGTCGGGCCTAGCGGTCCAGGACCTGGTGGCGATCCTGGGAAACTTGCTGGACAACGCGATCGATGCCGCGGCCGAGGCGCCGGCGCCGAAGCTCGTGGAACTGACCGTCGCGAACGCCGGCGGGGCGCTGGAGATCACGGTGGAGGACAGCGGCCCGGGCATCGACCCCGCGGCGGTGGAGGATATCTTCCGCCATGGCTTCAGCACCAAGGAACCGGGGCCCTTCGGCCGGGGGCTCGGACTGGCCCTGGTCCGCCAGGCGGTACAGCGACTCGGCGGCACCCTCACGATCAGCAGCCCGGCCGGTGCACTGTTCCACGTCGCGCTGCCGACGGCGGCCGCGTCAGAGACTACATTGCCAGTGGCTGGACTGCCGGCGGCTTCCGATCAGGCCGCGGGCGGACAACCATGAGCGGGATCCGCGTACTCGTCGTCGAAGACGAGCCCATTGCCGCTGCGGCCCACGCCGCCTACGTCGGCAGGCTGGACGGGTTCGTGCTCGCCGGCTCGGCAGCCGACGGTCAGTCGGCCCTGCGGCTGATGACGGAGTCCGCGGCAGCCGGCATGCCGATAGAGCTGGTGCTCCTGGATATGAACCTCCCGGACCTGCACGGGCTGGACATCGCGCGGCGGATGCGGGCTGCCGGCGTGTTCGCGGACATCATCGCCATCACCGCCGTGCGCGAACTCAACATCGTCCGCAGCGCCGTGGCCACCGG
>JBDTQQ010000095.1:0-7571 GCA_039932075.1 Pseudarthrobacter sp.
CTCAGCCTCCTCGCGGTCCTGAAAGACCTCCTTGCCGAAGGCTCCCAAGTCATCATGTCCACCCACTCCCCGGTCCTCGCAGCCCTCCCTGGTGCGCAGATTCTCGAAGTCGGCCCATGGGGACTCCGCCAGCGGACTTGGTCCGACCTCGACCTGATTTCCAACTGGCGATCGTTCTTAGACTCGCCTGAGAGATACCTGCGTCATCTGTAGGGATACGTCCGGTAAAGGATCCTGCACCGGGCACCCACGGGACATCATGAAATAATTCCCAGTGGGCTTGCGCTGAGTCCGGGCTGATGAAATACCGGTGATGGGTTAGGGCGACGAGTT
The DNA here is from genome assembly GCA_039932075.1 of Pseudarthrobacter sp. Taxonomy (GTDB): domain Bacteria; phylum Actinomycetota; class Actinomycetes; order Actinomycetales; family Micrococcaceae; genus Arthrobacter. Next base: position 334 of record JBDTQQ010000095.1, read on the forward strand.
TTCTGGGTCGGCCGGCGCGCGGGTGAGTGCCAGGAAGCGGCCCGCCCGCTGAAAGTCACGGGCGAGAAATCCGAGGCCTATGACTAGCACTGCCGCGCCGATCGTCATCAACCACCCGAAAAGGCTGTCGCCACGGCTGGCAAAGTTCAGAGCTTGAGGTACGAAAACGAGGGGGATCATGGGCTGGATGAGCAGACCCGTGGCAAGATTCTTTCGCAGTTGCACTGCGGCAGCCCGGATGACCGGGAGGTGTTCTTGGTCGAGGGGTGCTTTTCCTGCGATTTGCCGGCGGACGCGCTTTCGTTCGTCGGTCTCTAATGAGACCAGTACGTCAATCCTCCCGACCTGAGCGGCAGGTGCCACTTTCTTCGCGTTGTAGATCAGTCCGCATATCAAGACAACGATTGCACCGAGTACGATTCCAAACGCCAGAAAGGTCGGCCTCCCTTCCGGGGCGTCGGGAAAAATTAGGGCTCCGATGACCGTGCCGGCAGCGACCGACAGGACCAACGCAACCGGGAAGTAGCGGGTGTAATAAGTCTTCATGGCCTCACCGAGACCGTTGTCCTGGATCCCCTGAGCTCGTCTAATGGCCTCAGCCCAACGCTCATTGGACTCTGCCATGAGTCCGTCAATCCCGCTCATCGTTTTCTTCCCATGAACATTTCTAACGCAATTAGACAAATGCTGTAACCCCCTGCTCGAAACGTCCTCTCGCTGGAAACAACTTTTGCGCGCCCTTTGCGCCGGTGTGGCCCTGACACGTCTGTCGGCCTATATTTTGTGGGCTGTAGGAGCCTTGGGGGCAACGCCCGCAAGCCGGTCCCCTGCCGGGTCAGCTCGGCAGATTCATGGTTCCTTCGAGAAGGCCGGTATCCGGGTCCTCGCTGATTCCCATAAGACCCGCCCGCAAAACTGCCCGGTGAAGGTACCCTAAACGCTCCACTCCAGATCGTCTCGAAACCCTTCCGTGAGCTTCAGCTATTCAGCCAAAAACTATTGCTCAAACTACCGGAAGTGCCGGAGGCCACGACGAGGGGGCTATTTCCTGCCCGGCGCGGAATCAAGGTACCGCTGCAGAAGATCCGAAGTCTGCCGGCCGCACTTCATGATCGTTTTGAGGTGGGCCGCTGCCAGCCGGGGCAGCACGTTGCCCGGCGCCGCCTCGCGGGTCTCGGTTCGAACCGACCGCTCCAGCCCCATGGCAAATTCCGCGAGGCGATCGGCTCCTACCATCTGGCTTGAAGTCTTCAGGCTGAGGACCGCGTCCAGGCTGCCGGGCAAGTCTCCGGTGGTCAGGGCCAGGCGTAGTTTTTCGGTACGCTCCGGCAACTGGGCGATGAAATTCCGCACGAAGACTCTCCACACACCTTCGTCGTCATCGAGTTCGTCGCGCAGCCTGTCCAGCGCGGCCGGATCCAACAGGGGCAGGACGTTGGCGTCGTCCTGCGTCATGTCTTGAAGTGGGTGGCCGGCGCCCCGCCTGGCAAATCTTCAAGGAGGGATTCCGCGAGCGCGCGGACCTTGACGTTCCGGTTGCTGGATGCCTTGGCGATGATGCCGAAAGCCTCCTCGTACGAGCAGCGGTTCTGGCCCATGATCACCCCGCACGCGACATCAATGGACGTCCGGTTTTCCATTGCGGTCCGCAAATGAGTAGCCGCCGCCAGCGCCGCCCGGACCGCGGACACCATGACGTAACTGCGTGCTGCGAGCTTGCTGAAAATTACGACGTCGGCAAGTACAGCAGGTGCGAAAACACTGGTTTTCTCCGTGATAAGCGTCAGGGCTGCGGTACATCCCGATTCCAGCTGAAGGGGCACTGACACTGCCGACCGGTAACCCGCGTCCTGAAGCGGCCCCCAGTAGGAGGGCCTACGAGGGTCCTGGGAAAAGTCGTTGAGGATGACCGCCAGCTGTCCGGTCATTGCCTGCGAGACCGGACCGTCGCCGTTGACCAGGTCCCACCGCGCGAGGGCGGTGGCTGCCTCGCTGGTGCCGAGCGTCAGAGGCGTTTGGCCCGGACGGGCCACGGACACTGCGCAATCCAGTGCACATCCGGCCCGGTCCGAGAGGGCAGCAGCGGCGGCCTGAGCGAGCAGGCCCAGGGAGTCTTCTTCCCTGTCGGCGCGAAAGTCCAACAGGACCTCCGTTGACCCCACCGTCCAGGTTTCGCTCGCCGCGTTAGGCCCGGACAGTGATGAGTTCCCCGGGCCGCCGTGCCAATCTACGCCGTGCCAATCTGCCCCGTGCGAATTCGCTCCGTGCGGCGCAGCAGGGGTGTGCGAAGTCGTGGCACGCGGAGCCGGTGACGTCCCGCGGTACGGCGCTGTGCCGCTGGCTCCGTCACCGGCCCCCGCCTGGTTCCGCGGCCGGCGGACGCGTAGCTCGAAACTCATGACGTGACCCCCATAAGACGCTCTGCCTTGACGTCCCGGAGGACCCTCAACAAACGCTAGGCGGCAGGGGGGATGGCCGCACGAGTAGTCAGTACTCGACTTCTCAACACGGCAACACTAGGTACCGGCTGACCACCCAACTAGATCCACTTGTTGTGTTTGAAGGTCAGGTAAAGGGCAAGGCCCATGGCAACCATCAGGCCCAACGCAAAGGGGTAGCCGAACAGCCAGTTGAGCTCTGGCATGTCCCGGAAGTTCATGCCGTAAATGGAAGCCACCAGCGTGGGAGCGAACAGGATGGCCGCCCACGAGGAAATGCGTTTGACCTCCTCGTTCTGCCGATAACTGGATTCGGTGAGGTTCTTCATCTCGTCGTTCTGGCGCTGGGCCACGAGGGCAGCGTTCACGGCGAGGGCATTCTGCAGCAGGGCGCGGAAGGCGGCCACGCGTTCGTTGAGCCGGATGATGTGGTCCAGTACGTCCCGGTAGTGGTCCTGAAGTTCAGGCTCCTTGTCCCTTCCCGGGGTGCCCGCCATGAGGGCCTGCAGGATTCCCGCGAGCGGGCTGGTGGCTCGCTGGAACGTGATGACCTGCCGGGAGAGCTCGTAGATCCGGCGTGAGACGTCAGGATCGGCGCCGAAAAGGTCGTCCTCGATCTCGTCGATGTCGTTCTCCAGCCCGGCGGCCACCGGTTCGTACTCGTCCACCACCTGGTCCAGAATGCCGTAGAGAACGGCGTCGGGGCCGAGGGCTAGGAATTCGGGCATGCCTTCCATCCGGCGTCGAACCCTGGCCAGGTCCGGGGACTCGGCGTGGCGGACGGTGACCACGTAATCAGCCCCGACGAAAACGTGGATTTCGCCGAAGTCCACCTTTTCCACGTCGTCCAGATAGCGTGCGGGCCGCAGCACCAGGAAGAGGTCCTCGCCGTAGTGCTCCAGTTTGGCGCGCTGGTGTCCGGCGAGCGCGTCTTCAACGGCCAGGTGGCTGAGGTCGAATTCCTCCGCCACTGAGCGGAGTTCGACGGCGTCCGGCCGGTAGAGTCCGATCCAGGCCATCCCTTCGCGCTGCCTGAGCAGGAAGTACGTTTCGTCGAGGTCTTCGGGGTCCGCCGTGCGCACACCGTTCACGTACACCGCGTTGTCGATGATGGTCACGGCGCGCCTCCTTTGGACAGTCTCCTTGTGGGTGACGTTAGACCTTCCGCGCAGGTAACCCAAGAGCCCTTTCGATTCATATCTATATGGGTATATAATTTGGGGCATGGCACGGGCGGCAACAACGGCGGACGCATTCAACGCGGTGGCTGAGCCCCGCCGTCGGGAAATCCTGGATGCCCTCGCCCACGGCGAGCGCCCGGTCGGCGAGCTCGTGGACCTCCTGGGCCTGGCCCAGCCGCACGTCTCCCGGCACCTGCGCGTGCTGCGGGAAGTGGGCGCGGTGGAGGTGCGAGACGAAGGGCGGCAGCGCGTTTACCGGCTGAATCCGCAGGCTCTGAAACCCATCCACGACTGGGTGGCAAGCTACCAGCACCTCTGGAAGGAGCGCTTCGACCTCCTGGATGACGTGCTGGAGGACCTCAAAGACGAGCACCTCAAAGACGAAGACCTCAAGCAGGAAGATCACTGAAAAGGAGCACGGCAATGGCACAGGCAAGCAGCGGCACCGTGGACGTGACGTTTCCCAGCGACACGGAAATCCTCATCACCCGCACCGTCAACGCGCCCCGGCACCTCGTGTACCGGGCCTGGACCACGCCCGAGCTCGTGAAGAAGTGGTGGCCGGGCCGGCGGGGCCAGATGATGGTGGCGGACATGGACTTCCGCGTGGGCGGGGCGTGGCGGTACGTCATGGTGGCGCACGGCGAATTCGAGGTGGCCTTCCACGGCACGTACCGCGCGATCGTTCCGAACGAATGTATCGTCCACACCGAGGTGATGGAGCAGGCCGGGACCCTGCCGGACAGCGAGGACGGCGCCGTCCTGAATACAGTCACCTTTGAAGAGGCCGACGGCGGCACCACCATCGTGCGGATCCGCACCGATGCGGGCACCAGGGAAGTCCGGGACATGATTGCCCAGTCCGGCATGGAGGGCGGGGTGCGCGAGCAGTTTGAGATCATCGAGGAACTGGCCGCGTCGCTCGTTTGATCCGTCCGCTCCGTCGGCTCCTCACAGAATTCTGTGACACCCTTAAGTGATGACCCTGTCGAAGCCCGCGCGCATCAGTACTCCCGCTCGCCCTGCCCCGGGCTCCGGCTTTATGTTCTTCTTCGCCACGCTCGCCTGCGTTGTGGGTCTGATCGCCACGTACTACTACTTCGTCCAAACCACCACGGGCCAGTTCATCGACGAGTCGGCGCTGGTTGAGGCCGTGGACATCCACGGGCCCGCGGGCAAGGCAGCCACCGAGTTCCTGGACTGGCTGCCCACCATCTCCCTGGTGATGGCCGCCGTCGTGGTTCTGTTCGTCACGGTGATCCGGCGGCGGTGGTCAGCGGCCGGGATCGCGCTCACCGCGTGCATCGGCGCGAACATTGCCACGCAGGTCCTCAAGGATGTGCTGCCGGCGCGCCCGGACAAGGGTGTGGTCACGCTGGAACTGAATTCCCTGCCGTCCGGGCACACCACGCTGGCGGCGTCAGCGGCGGCGGCGGTTTTCCTGATGTCCTCGCCGAGGTGGCGCCCGCTGGCCGGTTTTGTGGGCGGCACGTTCGCGATCGCTTCCGGGGTGTCCACGCTGATCAACCAGTGGCACCGCCCGGCGGATGTCGTGGCGGCCTTCCTTCTGGTGGGCGCGTTCATGATCCCCGCCGGCTGGCTGATCCTCAGGTTGGGCGGCACGTGGAACGTGTGGGACGGCTTCGGCAGGCATGTGGGTTCGGCGCGGATCTGGCTCAAGCTGCCGGTGGTGATCGGGCTGGCGTCGGCGGCCGTGGCGGTGTATTCGCTCGCGAAGATCGCGCCGGGCCCGTTGCAGGAGGGCAGCACCACCAACTACTTCTGGGCCGGCATTGCGCTCATTGTGATCGCCGGGTATCTGGCCACGGTGGCCACCACCTCGCTGTTCGCGTATGCCGCACGACGGCGGGACGCACCGAGGCGCTGACTGTCGCCTCCGCTGCCAGCCGGTGCGGCTATGCCAGCGCGGCACCTAGCGAACGCTGCAGCCACTCGCGGTAGGCGGACGTGGACCAGCCTGCCTCCCCCACGAGTGTGCGGTACGCCTGCGGGTGTCCCAGCGACCAAATGGCGGCGGCAGCATCGGCGTCGGACATTCCTGACCGGAGCCCGCCGCGGGACCGGACCGCGGCGGCGGCTTCCCCGTAGCGTTCCAGCCGCTGCAGCGCCCGCGCGGTCTGCAGCTTCTCCACGGCGGGGTCGACGGCGGCAGCCTGGGCGATGACCCCGGTCACCGGCCCGGTGCGCCGGTGGACCTCGACAAACCAGTCGGCAAGGACGGCAATGAGGGCGTCGAAGTCGGCCGCTTCTGCGGTCCGCTTCCGCATGAGTTCCAGGACGTTCGACGGCGAGTGGGGGCCCGACGCCGCGGCGTCCAGCACCGCGGAGAGCAGCGCCGCCTTGTTCCCCACGGAGTTGTAGACAGTCTGCAAAGCAACACCGCTCTCCGACGCGATTGCCTCGATGGTGGTGGGTACGTACCCTTGTTCGGCGAACAGCCGCCCGGCCACGGCAACGATGAGCGCACGGGTTTCAGCAGCCTGGACGGCCCGGCGACTGGCTTTCGGGGCGTGAGGAACGGGGGCTGAAGCAGTCATAAAAGTAGACTATTCCTACACTCGCTGGAATGCTATTCTAGTGAAATCCGCAGGGCAGCCGGAGAGGCCGTGCCCCGGATCGGGCGAAGGAGCCGGTGATGGATCCGCGCATTGTGGACGTTTTGGTGATCGGTGCGGGACAGGCGGGATTGGCCGCGGGCCACTTCCTCAAAGACGCCAGTCCGGACTTCACCATCCTGGAAAAATCAGACCGCGTGGGTGACGTGTGGCGGAACCGCTGGGATTCGCTGCGGCTCTTCACACCGGCCCGGTACAGCTCCCTGCCTGGCCTGAAGTTCCCGGCGGCCGGCGGCAGTTTCGCGGGCAAGGATGGTTTTGCCGATTATTTGGAGGGCTATGCGGCCCGCTTCCAGCTGCCTGTCCGGACGGGAGTCCAGGTCCGTTCAGTCCGCCGCGCGGACGGCGTCTTTGAACTGCAGACCAGCGCCGGGGAGCTGCGGGCGCGGAACGTCATTGCCACGCCGGGCGCCAACTCCACTCCATTTGTCCCCGACGTCGGGCAATCACTGGATGGTTCGATTCTTCAGCTGCACAGCAGCGGATACCGTGGGCCGTCGGGACTCCCGGACGGTGCCGTTGTGGTGGCCGGCGCGGGGACCTCCGGGGTGGAAATCTCCTTGGAGCTGGCGCAGAACAGGCCCGCGGGATCGGTGTATCTCGCGGGCCGGCCCACCAAGCACATCCCCGACGCGGTGTTCCGTTTCGCCGGCCCGCTGTACTGGCGCCTGGTGAACTCGCTGCTGACGCTGGACACCAAGCCGGGGCGGAAAGTCGCGGCACGGTTCCACCGTCAGGGCTCCCCGCTCATCCGCGTGTCGGTGGAGGACGTGGAGCAGGCCGGGGTTTTGCGGCTCCCCCGCCTCCGGGGCGCCGAGGACGTGCCGGCGGATGTCCGGTCCGTCATGTGGGCAACGGGCTACCGGCCTGCGTTCGACTGGATCGAGGGCCTCCCGGTAGACGCAGACGGCTGGCCTGCCACGCGCCGCGGCGTAGTGCCGGAACTGCCGGGCCTGTACTTCGTTGGCATGCCGTTCCAGTAC
>JBDTQQ010000096.1:0-7563 GCA_039932075.1 Pseudarthrobacter sp.
TCACCGATTCCGGGCACTCCTACCTGGCCATGGAGTACTGCTCCCGGCCCAGCCTCGACGTCCGCTACCGCCGCCAGCGCTTCAGCGTCGACGAGGTCCTGGCCGTCGGCATCCAGGTGGCTTCCGCCGTCGAGACCGCCCACCGCGCCGGCATCGTCCACCGGGACATCAAGCCGGCCAACATCCTGGTCACCGATTACAACCGGCCCGCCCTGACAGACTTCGGAATCTCGGGCACCCTCGGCAGCGACGCCGATGACGACGCCGGGATGTCCATCCCGTGGTCGCCGCCGGAACAGTTTCTCGACGGCCCCGTCGACGGAGTGATGGTGGACGTTTGGGCGCTGGGTGCCACCCTTTATACTCTGTTGGCCGGCAGGTCGCCGTTCGTGATGCCGGGAACGGACAACTCCCAACGGGAGCTGATCTCCCGCATCACCAACTCGCCGCTGCCCCGTCTGGGCCGTGCCGACGTGCCCGAGTCATTGGAACGCGCGCTTTCCACGGCAATGGCCAAACCTGCTGCCTCCAGGTATTCCTCGGCTCACGCCTTCGCCCTGGCCCTGCAGCGGATCCAGGCCGAACTGAACCTCTCGGTCACGCCCTTTGAAGTGCTCGAAGAGGCCCATGAGGACAGCCACCCGGACGACGGTTTCGAGGAAACCCGCGTCCGGAGCATTGCGGCCATCGATCCCGAGCGGACCGGCAGCGCCCCCACCTTCCCGGCACGTACCCGGCCCCAGGGTCCCGCCGCCGGCTCCCCGCCGTCGGGCTTTTCCACAGGCGGATTTTCCCCGGCACCTGCCGCGTCAGTGCCCCGGCCGCAGGTGCCGGGCAGCCTGTTTACAGGTCAGCCGGATGGACACCAAGTCGGCAGCAGCCCTGCTGGCGGCCCGCAGGCCAGCAACCCGGCGGGGGAGTGGGCCCATGCCACAATGCTCCGCGGCAACGCCCCAGCCGCCGCCGAGTACGGTGCGGTCCCGGACGCAACTGTCCAGCGCCCTGGCCTGCTCCCTGCCCAGGCAGTACCTCGGGCCGGGCAGCACGCGGGCCGCGTGGAACCTGAAATCGACGCGACAATCAGCCGTCCCGCGGCCGCGCCTGACACGGCGCCGGAGATTGCTCCTGACCACGGCAAACGGAACCTGTGGCTCGCCCTCGCCGGCGGAACGGTGCTGGTCCTGGCCATCATTGTGGGCATCGTGCTGGCGTCCTCCGCACCGGAGCCGAAGGTGGCCGAGACGAGCCAGTTCAGCAAGCCCCCGGCGGATGCCCTGGACAACGGGACCGTCCCCGACGTCGCGGACCTCGATGGTGTGATGGGCGCCAACGGCAGGATTGTCTTCACCTGGACAAACCCCCAGCCGAGAGACGGCGACACCTACAAGTGGCGCCTCACTGATTTCGTAACCCGTGAACCAGGGCCTTATCAGGTGGCAAAGGAGACCCGCGTCGAAGTGGCACCGCCGCCGGACAGAAACATCACCTGTATTGACGTCATGATCGTCAGGTTGGACGGAGCCGCGTCCCCAATGGAGGGACCCTCAGGAACCTGCTATACGAAATAGACAGGCACCTGACCAAAGAGCACGCTTTGCCCAACGAGGAGGCACGGAAAATGGGGGATCTAGCAATAGATTTCTGTGGTGAATGGTACGAACCGTCCGATGAGGAGATCTTCAACATCGGCCGGGAAGGCGATCTTGAGGTGGACGACAACCCGTACCTTCACCGCCAGTTCCTGCAGGTGGCCCGCTACGACGGGATCTGGTGGCTCAGCAACGTGGGCAGGATGCTGTCCGCCACCGTGGCGGACGGTTCCGGCGGCATGCAGGCATGGCTGTCCCCCGGCGCACGCATACCGCTGGTGTTCAGCCACACGAACATCATTTTCACTGCCGGCCCCACCACCTACGAGTTCGCCGTGCACCTCAAAACGCCGTCCTTCCGCCAGCAGTCACGTGAAGACGACAGCAACGGCGACACCACCATCGGCCCGGTGGTTTTCACCGACTCCCAGAAAGCCCTTATCGTGGCGCTGGCCGAGCCCATGCTGCGGCGCGAAGGAACCGGTTTCAGTTCCATCCCGTCGTCGGCCGCGGCCGCCAAGACCCTGGGCTGGGCACTGACACGGTTCAACCGCAAGCTGGACAACGTTTGCGACAAACTTGACCGCGTAGGCGTCGTGGGCCTGCGCGGCGGCGGCGGAAAGCTGGCCACCAACCGGCGTGCCCGGCTCGTCGAACACGCTGTCACCACCCATCTGGTGACCGTCGAAGATTTGTATCTCTTGGAAAAGATGAGGGGCGTGGACGAAGGATGAGGATCCGGCTGACGCTCCGCCGGGACCCGGCGGAAACCAAGGACCTGGCCGTGACGGTCGATGGCCTGGCCACCGTGGCAGATATCGCCACCCAGTTGTGGGTCGCGGACCCCGACAGGAAGGGTTCTCCGGCGCCGGACAACCTTTCCCTGCGCATCGACGAGGCCTTTGTCGGCGGGGGAATCCGCGGCAACATCCTGGCCCGAACGGACAACTTGCTGGAGTCGGGGCTGCGCCCGGGCTCCGTGATCTCGCTGGCCGAGGTGAGCGAAAACTTCAACGCTCCCGGCGCCAACCGCGGTCCTGCCGCCGCCACGTTGCGGATCCTTTCAGGGCCCGACGTCGGGCAGGAGTTTTCGCTGCCTTCCGGCACCAGCTATATCGGCCGGGACCGGGACGTTGACATCCGGCTCTCGGACCCGCTGACCTCCAAACGCCACGCCCGCATCACAGTGGGCGAAAGCGTGGAGATCGTGGACACCAACTCCGCCAACGGCCTGCTCATGGACGGCCTCCCCGTCACCAGGGCCACGCTCAATTCGTCGGACACAGTCACGCTGGGGGAGACCACCGTGACGGTGGTGCCGCTGGGGCATAACCATGCGGCAGCGCCGACGTCGCCCCTTGTCGATTTCAACCGCTCACCACGCGTGGTTCCCCGCTTCGATGCGCCCAAGCGCGTGCCCCCCGCAGGGCCCAAGCGGCCGGACCACCAGGCCTTCCCGTACATCATGCTGATGGCGCCGCTCCTGATGGGCGGCGTGATGTTTGCGGTCACCCAAAACATGCTCTCGGTGATCTTCATGATGATGATGCCGCTGTTCATCGTGGGTCATTACGTGGACCACAAGATGCAGTCCAAGCGCCAGCAGAAGGAGCAGCTCAAGCAGTTCCGCGGGTCCATGGCCGCCTTCCGGGAGGACATCACTGAACTGCAGCACGTGGAACGGGCGGTGCGCCTGCAGGAGGCGCCCTCGGTGAGCGACACCGTGGACTCCATCTATAAGCTGGGTCCGCTGCTGTGGACCCACCGCCCGGAGCACCTCGGATTCCTGGGGCTGCGGTTCGGGCTGGGCACCAGTCCGTCCCGCATCATGTTCGAGGAGCCCAACAACAACGACACCGAAGCTGAATACATGCGCGAGATCCAGGACTGCCTGAAGCAGTTCCGGGACATCGAAGGCGTTCCGGTGGTCTCCCAGCTGCGCACGGCAGGGGCCTTCGGCGTGGCCGGGGCCCGCGGTCTGGTGGACGATGTTGCCCGCGGCATGGTGCTGCAGTTCGTGGGGCTGCACTCACCTGCTGAAGCGGTGGTCACGGCCATCACCTCCGCGCAGTCCCGCCAGCGCTGGGACTGGCTGCAGTGGCTGCCCCATGTGGGCTCGGGCCACAGCCCCCTCACCGGCGACCACCTCGCCGCAGGTTCCGCCAGCGGCTCCTCCCTCCTGGCCAGGCTCGAGGACCTGCTTGATGCCAGGGAGGCCGTGGCCAAGCGCTCAGCTCCCGATGCCAGGGGACTGATCGACCCGGCCAAACACGAGCTGCCGGCACCGGTGCTGCCCGCGGTCCTGGTCATCGTTGAGGACGACGCCCCGGTTGACCGCGGCAGGCTGACCCGCCTCGCCGAACGCGGGCCGGACTCCGGCGTCCACGTGATGTGGGTGGCCACCGACATCCAGGCGCTCCCGGCCGCCTGCCGCGATTTCATGGTGGTGGACGGAGACAACGGCACTACCACCGGTCAGGTTCGGTTGGGCCGGCACACCTATCCCGTCAGCTGTGAAAGCCTCGATGCCGAACTGGCCGCCCAGCTGGCCCGGATGCTGGCCCCGGTGGTGGACGTCGGCAAACCGGTCACGGACGACTCAGACCTGCCGCGCGCGGTGTCCTATGCCACCCTCATCGGCAAGGATTTCCTGGACAACCCGCAGGCCGTCGCTGAGCGTTGGGAAGAAAACAATTCGGTCCATGCCTCTGCGGTGCCCAACCGGAAGGACAACGGAACCCTCCGCGCCCTGGTGGGTTCCAAGGGCGTCGAACCGCTGTACCTGGACCTGAAGAACGAGGGCCCGCACGCCCTCGTCGGCGGCACCACCGGCGCCGGCAAGTCCGAGTTCCTGCAGTCCTGGGTCATGGGTATGGCCGCGGCCTACAGCCCGGACCGGGTGAGCTTCCTCTTTGTGGACTACAAGGGCGGGGCCGCGTTCGCCGACTGCCTCAACCTGCCCCACACGGTGGGCCTGGTAACTGACCTTTCCCAGCACCTGGTCCGCCGGGCGCTGACGTCTTTGCGGGCAGAGCTGCACTATCGGGAACACCTGCTGAACCGGAAGAAAGCCAAGGACCTGCTGGCCCTCCAGCGCGAAGCCGACCCCGAGGCTCCGCCGTACCTGATCATCATCGTTGACGAGTTCGCGGCGCTGGCCACCGAAGTGCCGGAGTTCGTTGACGGCGTGGTGGACGTCGCCGCCCGCGGCCGGTCCCTGGGCCTGCACCTCATCCTGGCCACGCAGCGTCCGGCCGGTGTCATCAAGGACAGCCTGCGCGCCAACACCAACCTCCGCATCGCCCTGCGCATGGCCGACGAAGACGATGCCACGGACATCCTGGGGGTGCCCGACGCAGCCTACTTCGACCCCGCCATTCCGGGACGCGGCGCGGCCAAAACCGGACCTGGCCGCATCCAAGGCTTCCAGACGGGCTACGCCGGCGGCTGGACTACCGACAAGCCCCAGCGCCCGCAGATCGACATCGTGGAGATGGCGTTCGGGTCCGGGCAGAGCTGGGAAGCGCCTGCCCCGGAGAAGCCCGTCAGGGAAGCTCCCGCCGGGCCTAACGACATCGCGAGGATGACCACCAACATCGTCCGCGCTGCCGAATCACTGGCCATCCGGCTGCCGCGCAAGCCGTGGCTGGACGAGCTCGCCACCACCTACGACTTCTCCAAGCTGCCCAATCCGCGGACCGACGAGCGGCTGTTGCTCGGCGTGGCGGACGATCCTGCCCGGCAGGAACAACCCACGGTGTTCTACGAACCGGACAAAGACGGCAACATGGCCATTTACGGGACCGGCGGTTCGGGCAAGTCCGCGGCCTTGCGCGGGATCGCCATCGCGGCAGCCGTCACGCCCCGTGGCGGTCCCGTCCACATCTACGGGATTGACTGCGGATCGTCCGGGCTGAAAATGCTCGACGCGCTGCCGCACGTGGGCGAGATCATCGACGGCGACGACGTGGAGCGGGTCGGCCGGCTGCTGCGGCTGCTCCGCGACATCGCCGACGAACGGTCCGCGCGCTACGCAGACGTCAGGGCGTCCACCATCGTCGAGTATCGGTCGTTGGCTGACCGTCCGGATGAGAAGCGAATCTTCGTCCTGCTCGATGGCATGTCGGCGTTCCGCGAGACTTACGAATACAGCAACCTGTCCGCGCTGTGGGACATCTTCCTCCAGTTGGCTACCGACGGCCGCCCCCTCGGAATCCACCTTGTCATCACCGGTGACCGGCCCAACTCCGTACCGGCGTCGCTGCTTGCCTCCATCCAGCGCCGACTGGTGCTGCGGCTGTCCTCCGAAGACGACTACCTGTCCATGGACGTCCCCAAGGATGTGCTCAGCTCCTCCTCACCGCCAGGACGCGGACTGCTGGGCGGCCTTGAGGTGCAGCTGGCCGTCCTGGGCGGGAACTCCAACCTCGCGCTCCAGGCACGCGAGGTCCACAAGCTCAGCCAGGCGATGCTGCGCCAGGGACTGGACCAGGCACCAAAGATCCAGCGGTTGCCGGAACAGGTGGACCTGGACCTGCTGCCTGCAGGCAGTCCGGACCTTCCGGTCATCGGCGTCGACGACGAAACACTGCAGCCGGCCGAGATCATGGCGAAGGGCCCGCTCCTCCTGGCCGGGCCGCCGGGCGCAGGACGCACCGTGGCGCTGGTCAGCCTGGCTTATGCGCTGCGCCGGTCCAACCCCGAAACGGAACTGGTATACATTGGCGCGCGCCGGTCCGCGGTGGCATCACTGCCGCTCTGGAACCGTTCAGTGGTGGGCGCCGACGACCTGTCCGAGATTGTGGAAGACCTGATGGAGCATTCCAGTGGAAACCCGGGCAAGGTGGCCATCTTCATCGAAGGCCTGACCGAGTTCACGGACACGGTGGCGGAATCGGGCGTGTCGCAGCTCGTGACGGCGTCCATCAAGGCCGACCAGTGGGTCATCGGCGAATCCGAGACGTCAACCTGGTCCTCCGCCTGGTCCCTTGCACAGCCGTTCAAGTCCGGCCGCCGGGGACTTCTGATGAACCCGGGCGACATCGAGGGGGACAGCCTGCTCAGCACTTCGCTGGGCCGGGTGAGCCCGCAGTTCATCCCGGGCCGTGGCTACATTGTGGGACGCGGCAAGGCTCGCAAACTGCAGATTGCCCTGCCGCCTGAAAACAGGGACTGAGTCCAGCCCGCGCCGCGGGCCCGCAGATCCAAGGATTTGCGGGCCCCGGTGCGTTGTAGAAGACTACCGGCAACACTAGTTCGCCGCGGAGGGTGCCGCGCGCCGTCCGCAAAGGTAACCATGATCCGATCTTCTTCCGCGCCCCGCGGCGTCGCCGCCGCGGCGATTGCGGTGCTGGCGCTCACGGTCGGCGTGTCGGCGGCTGCTCCCGCGCAGGCCGACAACGGCGACACCGGCCCGGGCTGCGGAGTGGTCTGCGGGCTTCTCCCAGGCGACCAGAAGACCCAGCCGGCCGATCCCGGCACGGGAAAGCCGACCGAACCGCCGTCGGCCACTCCGTCACCACCGCCGGCGGCGCCCGCGCCGGCACCCACCACCCCGCCCGTTCCGGCCGCACCCGCCCCGGCACCGGTTCCCGCCGTCGCGCCGGAGCCCATGGTTTCTCCAGTTCAGGAAACACCGACGCCGGAGGCAACCACCAGCGTCGCGTCACCTTCCGCGGCTTCCGCGAGCCCGTCCGCTGAATCCAACTGGGACACTCCGGTCACGAGGTCGGCAAAGCCTACGCAGGCGGCCGCAGTTTCCCGGAACGATGGCTCCGGGCTCTTTGGAAGCCCCGGGCTGCTGCCCATCATGGCGGGTGTGCTGCTGGTGGGAGTCGCCGGCCTGGCGTTCGCCTGGTGGGGCCGGAACCGGCTCTCCTCGCACTGACCGCTTTTCCCATCCCCGCCCTGTGCTCTCCAAGGGTTCGCGCCCATGGGGAGTGGTGCATGGGCAGCGGTGCCCATCGACGGGTTT
>JBDTQQ010000097.1:0-7557 GCA_039932075.1 Pseudarthrobacter sp.
GCCCGACGCCGGACGCTGGCTGTTGGCGCCCGAAAGCGGCGGCACGTGTACCAGGCGCAGCTACGTGGACGGCACCCTGGTTCTTGAAACCGAATGGGAAACCCCGGATGGCACTGTCAAGGTCATAGACTTCATGCCGCCACGAGACGAGGTGGCGGATATCGTCCGGATTGTAGAGGGCGTAACCGGAAGCGTCAGGATGCACAGCGAACTGGCCATGCGATTCGACTACGGGCACATTGTCCCTTGGGTGCGGAAGGACAAGCATGGGCTGCACGCCATCGCCGGCCCGGACGCCGCCTACTTCGTCACCACGGCACCCGTTCACGGTGAGAACATGCATTCGGTCAGCGACTTCACTGTCCAGGCGGGGGAGCGCGTGCCCTTCGTCCTGACCTGGGCGCCCAGCCACGTACCGCGGCCGCTCACCGTTGACGCCGAGCACGTGCTGGGAACCACGCTGGCATACTGGCGGGGTTGGGCTTCCCAATGCGCCTACAAAGGCAAGTACCAGGAGGCCGTAACCCGTTCGCTGGTGATACTGAAAGCACTGACGTATGCACCCACCGGCGGCATTGTGGCCGCCGTGACCACTTCCCTGCCGGAACAGATCGGCGGTCCCCGCAACTGGGACTACCGGTACTGCTGGCTGCGGGACGCCACGCTGACGCTGCTGGCGCTGCTGGCTGCCGGTTACACCGCTGAGGCTGCCGCCTGGCGCGACTGGCTGCTCCGTGCCGTCGCGGGCGATCCCGCGGACCTGCAGATCATGTACGGCATCCACGGTGAGCGGCGGCTGCCGGAGATGGAACTGCCCTGGCTGGCCGGATACGAAAATTCGAAGCCGGTACGGACCGGTAACGGCGCGGCCGCCCAGCTTCAGCTCGACGTCTGGGGTGAGGTGCTTGACTGTCTTTCCCTGACCCGGAGCTCCTTGCTGAAACACACCGATGAATCCTGGGATCTGCAGGTTACCCTGATGCAGCATCTGGAAACCATCTGGGACCAGCCGGACAACGGGCTCTGGGAGATGCGCGGGCCACGCCGCCACTTCACGCACTCCAAGGTGATGGCCTGGGTGGCCGCCGATCGGATGGTCAAGGGAGTCCGCGATTACGGCTTGCCCGGACCCGTGGAGCGCTGGGAGGCCCTTCGCGACACCATCCACCAGGACGTGATGGCCAACGGGTTTGACCCCGTTCGCAACACCTTCGTGCAGTCGTACGGCCAGCCCGAGCTCGATGCCAGCCTGCTGCTCATCCCGCGGGTGGGGTTCCTGCCGCCCGACGATCCCCGGGTGGTGGGTACCATTGACGCGATCCAGCGCGAGCTCACCGATGACGGCTTCGTGCTTCGCTACCGTCCGGCAGACAGCGACGACGGCCTTCCGGGGGACGAAGGCGTGTTCCTTGCCTGTTCTTTCTGGCTGGTGCAGGCGCTCCTGGGGGCCGGCCGAGCTGACGAAGCCACTGAGCTCTTCGAGCGGTTGCTGGAACTGCGCAATGACGTGGGCCTGCTCAGTGAGGAATGGGCAGTCACGGCCAAAAGGCAACTGGGCAATACACCGCAGGCCTTCAGCCACTTCGCGCTTGTGACAAGCGCTCTTGAACTGCATCAGGATATGGTTCGCCGAAGCGACACCCCTATTTCGCCGGAGACAGAAAGGGTAGGGCAGTAACGCCTTGGTGGCGGCCCGACCGCTTCAACTCCACCGGATAGATAAGTACACTTACTAATACTCGCGGAGAGTTCCCTAAGCACAGCGCCGAGACTGGACGAGGAGTGGTAGAAATGGCCGGACATTTTGAGCTGGTGGATGCGCCTGACGGCGGTTACAGGGTGAGGATGCTGGATGGCTCCGGTGACCTGATGGCGATCTCGGTGACCTTTCCCACGAAGCGCGCCGCCGTTGCCGGGATCGCGATGGCCCGTGAGGTTGCGGGCACGGGCCTGATCAGGGACTGCAGCAGCAAGGGTGCCGGGGCGGTGCTCCGGGGCAAGGTCCGTCCCCTGCCGTCGCCGAAGGACGGTCCGGTTTCGAGGGGCAGGAAGGTTTCCAAGGCCCCGCGTGCTGCGGTGGGCTGATGGTCCCGCAGACTAATGGCCCTGCCTCCTGGTGGCGGGGCGCGGTCCTGTTTGATGTTGACGGAACGCTGCTGGACTCAGCCTACGTGCACACCCTGGCGTGGTGGCAGGCGTTTCGGCAGCACCAGCATGACGTCCCCATGTCAGCGATCCATTGGTGCGTCGGGATGGGTGGCGAACGGCTGGTGGACAGCCTCCTTCCTGCGGACCGGGACAAGGAAGCGGATGCGGAAATCATGGCCAGCCATGCCGCGGTTTTCGCCACGAGCTGGCCGTCCCTGCGGGCGTTCGACGGCGCGAAGGACCTCCTTGCCCAGTGCCACGCCGGGGGACTCGCCGTCGCCCTGGCATCGTCCGCGCGCCGGGAGGACCTGGCCGCCAGCCGCAAGGCACTCGCCGCGGATGCGTTTATCCACGCCGCCACCAGCTCCAATGACGCCAAGGAAAGCAAGCCCGCCCCGGATATCCTGGTGGCGGCCCTGGAAGCCGTCCATGTCCCGGCGGCCAACGCCGTTTACGTGGGGGACGCGGTGTGGGACATGAAAGCCGCCGCCGCATTGGGCATTCCGGCCATTGGAGTCACCTGCGGCGGCCGCAGCGCGGCTGAGCTTGTCGAAGCGGGTGCCGCGGAGGTCTACGCCAGCCCGCGTGACCTGCTGGACAACCTGGAGGCCAGTGCCATCGGCAGGCTGCTGGGGCTGGAGCCTCAGGCCTCGGCGCCCAAAACCGCCGGCTAGGGCTGCCGGCCTTCAGGGAGAAGAGGACAGCTGCGTCAAAGTGGTGCTTAACCCCGGGAAGTAGCCCGGGAACAGGAGCCTTACAGCGGCAGGAGGGCCGAGAGGTCCGCGCGCAGTCCGGACGCTGCCACCCGGTGCGCCGCCACTGCGTCCGCCCATGTCAACTGGCCGGTCACCAGTGACAGCCAGGTGGCGGCGTCGCACTCGATCACGTTCGGCGGCGTGCCGCGTGTGTGCCGCGGGCCCTCCACGCACTGGGTGACGCCGAAGGGCGGCACCCGCACTTCCACCGAGTTGCCTGGCGCCCTGGCGGTCAGCTCTTCCAGCGTGTAGCGCACGGCCATGGCGGTGACGTTGCGGGGGAGTGCAGCGTCCGACGGCGTTGTGGCGGCTTCCTGCCATGCGGCCAGTGCCGCGGTGCCTTCTTCAATGCCGATCCGGCGGCGTGCAACAGCCATCAGTCGAGGAGTGCGGAGACGGCCGGGCCCAGGCGGATCCTGCCTACCGGGTGGCCGCCACCCATCACGGGGTCCACCACTTTGTCGAGGACGCTGGAGACGCCGGGGATGTCCACAGCGCCAGCTGCCGCGAGGAGGGTCAGGCCCACCAGTGAGGTGGCGCGCAGGTTCCCGTCCAGCATCTTGATGGCCACGGCGACACCCTGCGGGGTGGCCATGGCCAGGACTCCCTCGGCTCCGATCTTGGCGATGATGCCCAGTTCGTCCATCACCACCGTGTTCGCTTCGCCGCGGCCCTGCACGGCCCAGGGGTAGTCGAGCATGGACGTGGCGATGGTGGCGGCGCGGGCGTTGGAGTTCTTGTCGCCGGGTGCCTTGGCCAGCATCGAATAGGCGCGGGCCAGCCCGGTCAGCGAAATGGCCGCCACCGGGGCCCCGCAGCCGTCGATGCCCAGGTGGGCGATCTGCTCGCCGCTGTATTCCTCAATCACGCTGCGGACGCGCTGCTGGAGCGGGTGGTTCGGCTCGAGGTAGCTGTGGGTGTCCCAGCCGTTTTCGGTGCACGCCCACAGGAAGGCGGCGTGTTTTCCGGAGCAGTTGAAGGCGAGCTTGGACCGGCCCTTGTCAGAGCGCAGCAGCCAGTTGCGGGCCGCCTCGTCCTGCGGCCAGGCTGCGGGGCACTGCAGCTGGTCTTCTTTCACGCCGGCAGCCTTCAGCATTCCCTCCACCACATCCATGTGGTCCAGGGAACCCACGTGGCTGCCGCAGGCCACGGCCACCTGTGCGCCGCGCAGGGGGACGCCGGACTGCATGGACGCCAGCGCCTGCAGCGGTTTGAGCGAGGAGCGGGCATAGATCGGAGTCCTGATATCGCCTAATTCGGTGACGACCGATCCGTCGGCGGACAGTACGACGGCGGAGCCGATGTGCCGGGACTCCACAAAGCCACTGCGTTCAACGACGGCAAGTTCAACGGCGGAGTCCACGGTAAATGTGGCGTGCGGGTTGTGCGGCATGTTGCCAGTCTAGAGGCCGGAAACGCGAATGCCGGGCTACTCCACGGTGACCATGACCGACTGCCAACCGGACGCGCCGTCGGGCACCGGATCGGCCCGCTGGTCCGTCTGCACCTCGCCGGTCCCGTCGGTGGCCCTGACCTTGATGTAGTGCGGCCCGGGTGTGGCGTCCCAATCGAAGGACCACTGGCGCCAAGTGGTGAGGGACGCCTCGGTGGACAGGACGGCTTCGGCCCACGGGTTGTTGTCGATCTGGACTTCCACCTTGGTGATGCCGCGGGTCTGTGCCCAGGCCGTGCCGCCGACGGCCACGCGGCCGGCCGGCACCTTAGCGAAGGACTTGGGCACCTCCACCCGGGCCATGGTCTTGATGGGACCGCGCTCCGACCAGCCGCGCTGAGTCCAGTAGGCCTTGCTGTCCGCGAAGCGGGTCACTTCCAGGTCCACCACCCATTTGGTGGCGGAGACAAAGCCGTACAGCCCGGGAACCACCATGCGCACCGGGTAGCCGTGTTCCAGTGGCAGCGGCTCCCCATTCATGCCGATCGCCAGCATGGCGTCGCGGTCATCCTGGAGGACCTCCAGCGGCGTGGAGGCGCTGAAGCCATCGATCGACGTCGAGAGCACCATGTCTGCACCTGCCTGGGGACGGGCCCGTTTGAGGACCTCGCGGATGGGCAGCCCGAGCCAGCGGGCGTTCCCGGCCAGGTTTCCGCCCACGGGGTTGGACACGCAGGTGAGGGTTACGTGCGATTCGATGAGGTCGGCGTCGAGCAGGTCCTGGAAGCTAAACCGGATTTCCTGCTCCACCAGGCCGTGGACCCGGAGCTCCCAGTCCTCGGTATTGATTTCCGGGACGCTCAGGGCGGTGTCAATGCGGTAGAAGTCCCCATTGGGAGTCAGCCACGGTGTCACGCCGGCCACCGGGGACTGCACGCCGGCGGGTACGGCCGCTGCGGGTTTGAGGGGCAGGGGCAGTTGCAGGGCCTCCCGCGCCTTGGCGATGTTGCTGCGGGCGGCACCGAGCAGGCGTCCGCCTGTGGCAGCGATCCCGGCCCCCACCACCGTGATCCCGGCGGCGGCGAAGAAACGGCGCCGGCTTGATGCCGGCCGGCCGGGTTCCTCGGCCCCCGTGTTGGCAGGTGCCTCCGGCCAGGTCTTCAGCCGCCAGAGCGGGGCCACCAGGAGCCGCAGGACCACGAGTCCGGCCACCGTGCCCAACACCGTGGGGATCGCATCCAATGGCTGGACGCCGGCCCGCGTCACCACACTGGCAACAATGACGGCGCCCATCAGCAGCACACCCGCCACACCCAAAACCCACCTGCGGTAAGCCACCACGCCCAGGACGCAGGCCAACAGGAAGATAGTCAGCCCCATCCCCGCGAACAGCGCGGCTTTGTCATTGGTGCCGAACGTCTCCACGGCGAAGTTCTTCATCCACAGCGGCGTGAAGTCGATGAACGTGGACCCGAGGGCAATGATCGGGGTGGCCCGCGCCGTAAAGAACGCCCCGATCAGCTCCGCAACGGAAAGCACGACGGCGGCAGCCGCCACGCCTGCCAGGGCGGCGAGGGCAGCGGGGTCCTTGAGCCAGTTCGTGAGTTTCTTCATGGTGTGGATTCGTTGCGGAAGGCAACAAGGATGGTTGGGTGGGACGACGCTTGGGAACACCCCTTAGGAAAGGGCAGGGTGCACAAAGTACCCTTGGAGACTGTGAAGGTACTCGTCATTGGCCCTGGAGGCCGCGAACACGCCATTGTCCGCTCCCTGCTCGCCGACCCCAACGTCTCCGAGGTCCATGCGGCGCCGGGCAACGCCGGCATCAGCAAACTGGTACCCACCCACAAGATTGACGGGAACGAGCCCGACGCTGTGGCCGCCCTGGCTACCAGGCTCGGCGTGGACCTGGTGGTGGTGGGCCCGGAGGCTCCGCTGGCAGCCGGAGTCTCCGACGCCGTCCGCGATGCCGGCATTCCCGTCTTCGGCCCCAGCAAGGCCGCGGCCCAGCTGGAGGCCTCCAAAGCGTTCGCCAAGGAAGTCATGGCTGCGGCGGACGTTCCCACGGCCATGGCCATGGTGGCTACCAACGCCGAGGAAGCAGCCTCAGCGCTGGACACCTTCGGTGCACCCTACGTGGTGAAGGACGACGGCCTGGCAGCCGGCAAGGGCGTGGTGGTCACCAAGAACCGCGATGAAGCCCTGGCCCACGCGCAGACGTGCTTCGACGCCGGCGGAACCGTGGTGATCGAGGAATTCCTGGACGGCCCTGAAGTTTCCATCTTTGTCCTGTGCGACGGCCACAACACCGTTGCGCTGTCCCCGGCGCAGGACTTCAAACGCATCTTCGACAACGACGAAGGGCCCAACACCGGCGGCATGGGTGCGTACACCCCGCTCGAATGGGCGCCCGCCGGGCTGGTGGACGAAGTCATTGAGCGCGTAGCCCAGCCCACCGTGAACGAAATGGCGCACCGGGGCACCCCCTTCGTGGGCGTGCTCTTTGTTGGCCTTGCGCTGACGTCGCGCGGCACCCGCGTCATCGAGTTCAACGTCCGCTTCGGCGACCCCGAGACCCAGGCCGTGCTGGCCCGCCTCAAGACACCGCTCGGTGCGCTGCTGCTGGCAGCTGCCAAGGGCGAACTGGACAAGGCAGATGAGTTGCGCTGGTCCAAGGAGACCGCTGTCGCCGTCGTCGTTGCCTCCCAGAACTACCCGGACACTCCCCGCACCGGGGACCGCATCCGTGGCCTCAAGAAAGTGGATCAGCAGGAAGGGGTGCACGTGATCCATGCGGGCACCGCGCTCGACGACGAAGGCAAGGTTGTTTCCGCCGGCGGCCGGGTGCTCACGGTGGTAGCCCTCGGCAGCGACCTGGTGGAGGCCCGTGAACGGGCGTACGACGGCGTAGAGCTGGTTCAGCTGGAAGGCTCCCAGTTCCGGACCGATATTGGACGCAAAGCTGCCCGCGGCGAGATCAAGGTTGCGTCCAGTGCAACCGGATCGCTGCCTGTCACGAAGGCGAAGGCATAACATGACTGAGACTCCCGCACCGGAACCACAGCGCGGCCTGACCACCGCAACCCTTGACCTGCCCGGCTGGAAGCACATCTATTCAGGCAAAGTCCGCGACCTGTACGAACCGGCGGATGACTCCGTCCGCGAGCAGGTTGGCCAGGACTGTGTTCTGGTGGTGGCCAGCGACCGGATCAGCGCCTACGACCACGTCCTGGCGAGCGAGATTCCGGACAAGGGCCGCAT
>JBDTQQ010000098.1:0-7528 GCA_039932075.1 Pseudarthrobacter sp.
GCAGCAGCGGCCGACGACGGCGGGCGGCTGGGTGCCGCGCGCCGCCGTCCAGCCGGAGGGGGTCACGCTACGCGGACGAAGGATGCGCCCTGGAGCCAGCTGAGGGAGTGCACCTGGGTTTTGAAGCCGTCCACGCCGCCGCTGACAACCTGGCCGTTGCCGGCGAAGACACCGACGTGTCCGGCGGTGATCACCAGATCACCCGGGGCGGGGGTGCCAACAACGCTTCCGTACTGGAAGAACTGGCCCGGGGCCAGGTCTCCAACACTCTTGCCGACTGAGCGCAGTGCTTTCTCCACCATGGCGGTGCAGTCCTGCTGCACGCCGAGCTGGGAGTAGGCGGAGGCGAGGATTGCCGAGCCGGCTGCGCCGGTTGGGGCCTGGGCCGGAGCCGAGGTTGACGCCAGCTTGATGCCGGTGTTGGCGGGCGCTGCCGGGGCGGCAGCGGCCTTGGCTGCCGGTGCCGGTGCCGGTGCGGGTGCCGCAGCGGCCTGCCCGGCGGCAGGGATCTGGATCTGGTCGCCCGGGTAGATGATGGTGTCCAGCGACAGGCCGTTAGCGGCCAGGACGTTGTTGAGTGCTACGCCGTTAGCCGCGGAGATCTGGCCCAGGGTGTCGCCGGAAACGACGGTGTGGACGTTGGCTGCGGCCGGAGCCGCTGCCACGGCTGCTGCTGCCGGTGCGCTTGTTTGTCCCTGAACGTTGGCTGTTCCGGAGTCGTCAGGTCCGTGGACGCCGGCCTGGGCCGGGGCGCTGAAGCCGAAAAACAGTCCGGATGCGGCTGCGACGACGAGGGCCGGCCGTCCGATCATCAGGGCGCGGGACGTGGTGGTGGTGGCTGCACGGTGGCGTGCGGCAGTGAACTTCTTGGACATGGTTGATTGCCTCTCCCATGCCTGCGGGGTGAGCTGTCGGGTTCGGGTTGGAGAGACCCGGCCGGGATCGCCGCCATGAAGGACGGGACGAATGCCGACTTAACCCCAAGGCCTCAGAAGGCCGTGGAAAGGTGGTTCCCCCGTCCCTGCCAGTGCATTGCGTCTGGGGTCCCGGGTCAGTGGCAGGGCTCGGCATACTGACGGGAATGTCCCGGCCTAGAACCAGGGCACCAAACGACCATAGCCGCTGCTTTTCCCGAATGTCACATTCCGGTAACGGAATGTAGGGCTAAAATTCACTCAGCTGACTTGTCGAATTTTTCGTGCGTGAGCCACAACGGCGCAGGTCACCGTCCGGGATCCGTATATGCCCGGTCAGGTCATCCAACTGACGGTCGTTTCTCAAAATAGAGACGCCGGAAGGCCCCTAGGGCACCGGCAATCCGCTGAGAGTGCACCCTTCCGGGTGGCTCGGACTGGTTCACACGCCAAGTGGGAGACAATGTTCGCCGGAATCGCGGCCTTCGCCGGTAAGCTCACGAACTATGTCCCCGTTTGCGCAAAAACTGCGGCTGTCCGTTCTCACGGCAGTACTTGCACTGGCTGTGGCCGCCTCCTTTTCCATGCTGCCCGCGCACGCCGCGGACGAGGCTCCTCCCGGTGGGTATCCTTCCTGGCAGGACGTGGAGAAGGCCAGGCAAAGTGAGGCGGGCACGGCCGCTGAAGTCACCCGAATCGGGGATCTGCTCGGCGGCCTGCAAACTCAGGCGGAGGCGCTGGGCAATGCCGCCGTAACCGCTGCCGCCGAATACGCTGTGGCACAGGCCGATCTTCAGGCTGCCAGTTCCAGGGTGGATGCCCTGGCTGCGCAGGTGGCCCATGCCCAAGAGGAATCGAGCCGGCACAAAAGGGAAATCGGGGCCCTCGCCGCACAGTCCTACAAGACCGGCGGCACAAACATGGGGTTCTTCGTGGCGCTCGACGCCATGCAGACGAACAGCATCCACGGCCTGAACATCGTCCGGATCGTCAGCGACAAGACAGCATTGCTGGTCTCCAAATCAGCTGAGTCGGAACGAATCTCGGCAGCGCTGGCCGAGCAGGAGCGCGCCGCCAAAACTGAGCGCGAACGCCTTGCTGGCGTTGCCGCAACAAAGCTGTCCTCAGCCCAGGCGGCCCAGCACGCGATGTCGCAGCAGGTCGCGGACGAGCAGCAGCACAGCGAGGAACTCACCGCCCAGCTGGCCTCACTCAAGGGAACCACCGCAGCTGTGGAGGGAGAATTCCGGCAGGGCCAGGCAGCCCAGGCGGCCTACGAGGCGTCCCAGGCGGCCAAGCGTGCGGCAGCGGAGGAACGGGCACGGCGGCAGGCTGAAGCCGCTGCCCGGGCTGCCGCCCAGACCGCGCCCAACCAGGCACCACGGAACCCCGCACCCCAAAACCCTGCTCCCGGAGCCCCTGCTCCAGTACCCCCGGCCGAAAGTCCGACGCCGCCCCCGCCGCCCGTCGTCGTCGTACCTTCCGTTCCGGGCGGCGCGGTCAACGACCCTGCCGCTGCCAGGAACTACGCTGCCGGGCGGCTTCCCGCCTACGGCTGGGGCCAGGACCAGTTCCAGTGCCTGGCGCAGCTGTGGACGAAAGAGTCCAACTGGCTCACCACGGCCACCAACCCGGACTCAGGGGCGTACGGGATCGCGCAGGCGCTGCCGGCCAGCAAGTACGCGAGCGCAGGCAGCGACTGGCTGACCAGCTACCGCACCCAGGTCGAATGGGGACTTGCCTACATCCTGAACCGCTATGGGTCTCCGTGCGGCGCATGGAACCACTCCGTGATCAAGAACTGGTACTGACAGCCCCCTGCTCCGCATTGCCTCCTGCAGGTTTGGCGAACTCCGCGGCGCTAGGCTTTTCCCATGGCTGACTTTGAACGGTTCCGGATCCTGCTGGAGGAAGAGCGGGACCGGAAGCTGGCACTGCTTCCGGCGCTCCGGGCGGACATTTCGTCGGCCAACGCCGCCCGCCAGGACTCCAACGTGGATGATGAACATGACCCGGAGGGAGCCACCATTGCCTTCGAGCTGTCGCAGGCGTCGGCGCTGCTGAACCAGAGCAGTGCCGGACTGGCCGAGGTTGAAGCCGCCCTGCGCAGAATCTCGGACGGCACGTACGGGGTGTGCGCCGTCTGCGGAGGCCCGATCGCCGAAGGCCGCCTCGAGGCGAGGCCCTGGACCCCGTACTGCATCGAGCATGCCGGCGCCGGACGCCAGGGCGGAAGGTGACGCCGGTGAATCAAACAGTGCAGGACGCTGCCGGCTTTATCGACACCACCCTGCAGAATGAAGGCACCTGGTACCGGGCCGAGGAGGTGGAGTCACGCGTGGGCGGGGCCCTCAGTTCCTACGGGGCATCCGTGGGAGCCGTGCGGGGCACCATCCGGGACGCCGGCACAAAGTTCAAGGGCCTTGGCCACGACGACGTGACAGCACTGGCCTCGCAACTCTGGGGCCAGCCCGGGCCTGGCAGGCGGGCCGTCTACGAGCGCCGCCTCGCCGCCGTCGTGCTCCTGCAATCCAGGGTGACCCTCCTGCGGCACTCCGACCTGACCCGGCTGGAAGGCTTCATCCGGTCAGCGCACACAGCCGAGTTGGTGGACCCCCTGATCGCCGACGTCGTGGTTCCCCTGCTCGCGGCGCTCGACGGCACGGACCGCCAACGTGCCGGCGTGGTGATCGCACGCTGGAGCCAGGACCCTGACCGGTGGGTCCGCCATGCGGCGGCCCTTGCCGCTGAAATCACAGCCCGTACAGCCTGAAATCATGCCCCACAGAAGGAGACGTTCATGACCAGCACCTACAACCTGGAACGCTTTGTTGAAGCGCAGGACAGCGCCGGCACCTACGGGCAGGCCCTGTCTGAGCTGCAGCTGGGCAGCAAGAGGGGCCACTGGATGTGGTTCATTTTCCCGCAGATCGCCGGCCTCGGCAGCACTCCCACGTCCGTAAAATACGCCATCACCACCTTGGCCGAGGCGCAGGCCTACCTGAAGCACGACGTCCTGGGACCACGGCTGCTCGAGTGCAGCGTGGCGGTGTCCACCCACACCGGCCGTTCCGCCGTCGACATCCTGGGCGGCGTTGATGCGAAGAAACTGCGCTCCTCCATGACGCTGTTCCTGCGCGCCGCGCCTGGCGAGACTGTGTTCAAGACAGTGCTGGCACAGTTTTTCGACGGCGAACCCGATCCCGCCACCGACGAACTGCTTGCCGCTGACAGGGACTGACGCCACAAAGGACTGCGGTCACGGCATCAGTCCTTACGGACCTCCACCAGCTCCACCTGCCGCAGAACTCCGCTGTCAACTATCGCGGTCATGTAGGTGCAGACAGGCTGGCGCCGACGGTCCGTGGGCGAGCCCGGATTGAGCAGACGCAGGCCCCGCGGTGATGTTGTCTCCCAGGGGATGTGACTGTGGCCGAAAACCAGCACGTCGGAGTCCGGGAACAACGCCTCCGCGCGTTCGTTTCTGCCCTTTGCCGGGCCGGTCTCGTGCACTACGGCGAACCGGACGCCTTCCAATAACACCCTCATTGTCTCCGGGAGCCGCCGGCGGAGCTCCGGTCCGTCATTGTTGCCGTAGACCGCCACCAGGCGCCGGCTCCGCCGTTCGAACCCGTCCAGCAACTCTGCGCTCACCCAGTCGCCGGCATGGATCACAACGTCCGCGCTTTCGACGGCGGCCCACACCTGGGCGGGCAGTTCCCGGGCGCGCTTGGGGACGTGGGTATCCGAGATAAGCAGGAGGCGCAGCGGCATATTTGAATCCTGCCACGCAGCCTCTGTTACTGCCTGCTGCCGGGCCGTACTCTGGGGCTTGGAGGTGATTGCCATGGAGGCAACTCAAGGTGACAGGATCATTGTCCGGGGGAGGACAGTTGGATCGTCCGACCGGCACGGGGTGATCGTGGAGGTTCGGGGTCAGGAAGGGCACCCGCCGTACCTTGTCCGTTTCGACGACGGACACGAAACTGTCATGTACCCCGGCGGTGATTTCGCCGTCGAACGCGGGCACGGGGGCCAGTAGAACCGGCCAGGCCCGGCAGGTGCCCGGCAGAGTCGCCGTGCACCTGTCAAACTGTAACCATGGATCACTCCCTGGCTTCCACGTCCCCTGATGCCAACCGCCAGTTTCCGCCGGCACGTACGGGTCCGCGGGACCCCGGTGATGCGTGGGTGGAGGGTGACCGGGGGAAGTTTTGGGGCAGGTTCGGTGCGGCCGGCGTGTTGGCTTACGACCCCTACAAGGGAGTCCTGCTCCAGCACCGTGCACTGTGGAGTCACAACGGCGGAACCTGGGGTCTGCCCGGCGGTGCGCTCCACCAGCACGAAGACCCGGTCACCGGTGCCCTTCGCGAGGCCTACGAGGAAGCTGCCGTGCCGGCGGATGGTGTGGATGTGCTTTTCACTTCCGTGCTGGACATCGGCTACTGGTCGTACACCACTGTTGCTGTTCTGGTGACCTCACCGTTTGATCCCGTGATCAGTGATCCGGAGAGCCTCGAGCTCCGGTGGGTACCGCTGGGGGAGATGGACCGGAAGGAACTGCACCCCGGCTTCGCGCAAGCCTGGCCGAACCTGCAGCCCAGACTCCTGAACCACGCAAGGCGAACTCAGTAGCCTTTGCCGTACTCCGCATTGACCAGTATCGGCAAATGGTCTGACTTGCCCCGCGGGAGGGTTTCAACGCTGACGATATCCAGTCCCAGCGAGGTGGCGAAGTCAAAATGGCCCCTGAACACCTTGTACCGCGTGTAGGTCCGGCGGTTGCTCAGAGACAAGGCGTAACCCGAGTTCTTCATGTGGGCGTGCAGGTTCCTGGTGAAGAACGGATAGTTGAAGTCACCCACCATCAACGTCATGAGGCCGGTACCCATGCTGAGCAGCTCCGCATGGGCGGCATGGATCTGCTTTCTCCGCAGCGAATTTGATGCAGTGAGCGGAGCGGCGTGGAACGAGCCGATCACCAGCTCGTGCTGGGATTCGTTGTCCATCACGCGGGTACCAATCAGCCGCTCGTGTGCCGGAGCCAGGACCCTGTCATGGACTGATTTCTTCAACGCAAAGGATTGTGTGTCCACGGCGGTGAACCGGCTGGTGCGGTAATAGATGGCCAGTCCCAGGCGGTTGCCCTTGGTGGTGTCCGCGAGGCGCAGCGGCCCGAGCGTGTCGGGCAGGTCGGCCGAGTCCACTTCCTGCAGGCACAGCGCGTCGACGGCGAAATTCCGTGCAAGGGCGAGCAGTTCACCGCTCGCTTTGTGCTTCCGAAGGTTGTAGCTGATGACGCGCATTCGTGGAACACCTCACTTCGAGGGTCGCTGACAGGACCAATTTCTGAGTTTAGTCCGAAAGGGCTCCGCGGGCGCTGGAACATTGCAGGGTTCGCCACCCTGGTTCCGGGGACCGGCTAGAGTTAATGATCATTCACCCAGAAACGTCAGAGGGGCCAACGTTGACCGAGGAACTGCCTGAACTTGCCGAGGGGACCTTCTACTATCAGTCGCTGGGCGGCGGCCGCTTCCGCTCCACCATTCACGCCCAAGGCGCCTGGAACGAACATGAGCAGCACATGGCACCGGCCGCAGGCCTGATGGCTGACAGCCTGGAGCGGCATGAACCCCGGGCAGACATGCGGATGGCGAGGCTGAGCTACGAGATCCTCGGCCTGATCCCCGGCGGCGGATTCCACATAGAAACCACCACGCTGCGTCCGGGCAGGACCATCGAGTTGTTGCAGGCAGAACTGGTTGCCAACGGCCGGGTGGCCATCAGGGCCACTGCATGGCGGATGATCACCAGCGACACCGCTGCGGTGGCCGCCGTCGAGGATGCCGCCATTCCTGCGCCGGATGACTGTAAACCGTTCGACGGCGCCGCCATCTGGCCGGGCGGGTACATCCGTTCCCTTGAGATGCGCGTCGCTGAGGGGCACCGGGATGGGGCAGGAACAGTATGGCTCCGCACCCAGCACCCGCTGACGGATAAGGCCGACAGTAGCGACTTCACCCGCCTGATGGGCCTGGTGGACACGGCCAACGGGATCGCGGCCAGGGTCCCCCCGGGCGAAGGCAGCTATGCCTTTCCCAACCTGGACCTCCAGATCCACATGTACCGTAGGCCCGAGGGCGAATGGCTTGGCCTGGACAACGCCGTATCCTTCGGCGCTGACGGAATCGGCCTTACCTCCACCGTCCTTCATGACCTCCACGGACCTTTCGGCCGTGCCGAGCAGATCCTGACCCTGCGCCGGACCTGACGGACCGAAGGGCCGCTTGACGGCTCTGCCGCAAAGGCCGCCGCCGGCTAATCCTTTCCCGCCCACTCCCGGTAGGCGCGTACCGCGTTGTGGACCGTGGGGTAGAAGTGGTCTGCGCTGAACCTGGAACTGGCCCCGAAACGGACCAGCCGGTCCTTAATCGGTCCCTTCATTTCGGCGAAAACCAGGCTGACGCCGCCCAGCGCCAGTTCATCGTCGAGTAGCACCAGTTCGTCCAGTGCCGTTGTGTCCAGGCCGGTGATCGGCTCGGCGGCCACAATCACCCACTTCACCGGCGAGGGCGCGCCGTCCACCAGGCTGCGGATGTGGTCTGCGAATACTT
>JBDTQQ010000099.1:0-7495 GCA_039932075.1 Pseudarthrobacter sp.
TCTGCCGCGGCTTCAAATTCTTGTGGTAACCCTTGTCCTCCGCGTGGAGGGCAGTCTCGGAGGCATGCGCGTGACCGCCGTCAATGAGGTGGTCAGGTGCAACATTGTGGTCCTGTACAACCTCGTCATTGGGGTTGATGGGCATGGTTGATCCTTTCGATACTGAGAAGATCCTGCTGGGTTGGGAAAGAAGTTGTGGGGGGTGTGCAACCTGGGGGTTCAGAAAACGGACCAGCCGGTGCGGTCGGAAAGATCGGCGAGAGCCGAGGTGCCGGCAAGGGAGTTTCCTTTGGCGTCAAGCCGTGGGCTCCAGACGCAAATGGCACATTCACCTGGAACGATCACCAGGATCCCGCCACCCACGCCGCTTTTTCCGGGAAGGCCCACGCGGTAGGCGAACTCGCCCGCGGCGTCGTACATCCCGCACGTCAGCATGATGGAGCCGATGCGTTTCGCGTCGCTGGCGGACACCACGGTTCCCTGCGCCCCCTGGCCGTTGCGGGCGAGGAAGAGTCCGGCTTTGGCGAGTTCCACGCAGGTCATCATGACGGAGCATTGGCGGACATAGTTTTCCACCACTGATTCCGCGGCCTGCCTCAGGTTGCCGAAGCCTTTCAGGAAGTGCGCCAGCGCCAGGTTCCGGCTGCTGTTGGAAAGCTCGCTGGCTGCCGCGGCCTCATCGATGTAGGGCCCGGTGCTGCCCGCCTGGGCGGTGAGGAACCGCAACACCTGGGTGGCGGCGTCGAACGTTTCTTCCATCAGGTGATCGGTGACCACCAGGGCGCCGGCGTTGATGAAAGGGTTCCGCGGGATGCCGTGCTCCAGTTCCAGCTGGACCAAGGAGTTGAATGAGGTGCCTGACGGTTCGCGCAGCACGCGGGACCACAGCGTTCCGGAGCTGTCGCCTTGAAGGGCCATTGCCAACGTGAACACCTTGGAGATGCTCTGGATGGAAAACGGGACGTCGGCGTCGCCGCAGCTGAACAGCTCACCGGAAGTGGTGGCGACGGCGATCCCGAACCTGTCGAAGGGTACCGCTGCCAGGAGGGGAATGTTGGCCGGGACAGACCCGGTTTCCCGCTGTGGCCTGTGGCTGCGGACGATGTCGTCCAGTACTGCGTCCAACGGCGGTGCTTTGAGTGCTGTGGTCATTTCCTGTCCAGTTGTTCTTTAGGTGTGCTGGCCCATTCCTGGATGTGGAGCAGGGCCACCAGCGAGTCTCGCGGGTTGCCGAAGTTCAGGCCGGTCACCCGGGAGGCCTTGCCGATCCGGTAGTAGACGGTGTTCTTGTGCAGCCCCATCCGGCTGGCGCACTCGGCGGCATCCAGCGAGGCTTCGAAGTAAGCGTGCAAGGTTTCCGCGAGTTCTGCGTCCTGCCGGAGCAGGGCGGAAAGACTGCGGTGGCGGAACGTGGAGGACATGAAATTCTGGAACGCCTCGCGGAAGAGGATCTCTCCCTCGAAGTCGTCCACCGTGGCAACGCCCTTGTCCGAAGATGCGCCCACACAACTCAACAGGGCCTCGGTGATCCGGGTAGTTGTGTGCAGGGACAGCAGGTCCTGCACTACCGGACCGACCGCTGCGAACGGGCTGATACCCAGGTGCTTGCCGGCATCCCGGACGATGGACTCGGCCAGGCTCCGCAGTCCGGGCTCCGCAGAGGTTGACTGCAGGCCAGGGACAATGACGGCAGTGTCGCCCTTGAACTGGCCCACGACGGCGGACGCCTTGTAGGCGGCCGCGTGGATGGACGCCAGGTTGGCGAGTTCGCCGTGCTTCAGGGCTGCGTCGTCGGCTTGGGCTTCGGAATCAGGCATTCCTATCAGGATCAGTGCGGCCGGACGGTCAGCAGCGATCTTCTCGCTGTGAGCACTGGCAGCGGCTTCCGCCGAACCTGACAGGATTCGCACAATGCGGTCCTCGCGCATGTGCACAGACTGCTGGTTGCGGTGTCGGATCAGCTCGGCGGAAACCCGCGCAGCAGATCCTTTCAGCACATAATCAACGTCCGGTCCGAAGCCGTCCCCGGTTTCCTGCAGCCAGATGTAGCCCATGATCCGGTCCCCGGCGAACAGTGAGACGGCCACCCGTTCCCGCAGCCCGTCCTGGGGCCGGGCCGGTACCCGCACCGGCAGCCGGGTCCTGTGCAGTTCACGGTACGCGCCAAGGTCCTTCAGCAGCAGCTCGTATTTACGCGGACCGCGCCGGGCCAGGATGGAGGCCTTGCGGAGCTCGTCGATGTCGTTCGAAACGGTGGAGTACGCCAGGACCTTGTTGGCGGCGTCTTCGATGACCACGTGGCTGGAGGTGAGCCGGGCGGTGGTTTGGGCGATGGCAAACAGGTCCTCTTCCAGCAGCGTCAGCACTTCGCTCTGGTAGCTGCGCGGCTGGATGCGGTCCTTGGCAATGGACAGCAGCCGGTCCCAGTCAGCCCCCGGATCCACCAGCAGCAGGCCCGTGCCGGCATCGCGGAGCAGTTCTTCGACTTCGGTGAGCTCTTCACGCCTTCCCTTGACGGCGACCACCGGCGGAGGGTTCTTCAGGAGCCGCCGCAACGCGGGCAAAGCCGAGCGGCCGCGGACGCCGATTAGCAGGACAAAGGCCGCGCCGCCGTCGGACGTTTCATCATCCGCATCCACTATCAGGAACCGTTCGATCGCAGAGCGGTCAGGGGAAGGCCGAAGGATGAGGCTCGCGAAACCCAGAGGGAGGTCCGAGAGGATGTCGTCCACCGTAACGGCTGCCATGGGCTTCCTTCTGCGTCGATCCGACCGGACGGCTCTGTCCGGTCATCTCATGCTAGCGACGCGGGCTCCCCCAAAATATGTAAAGGAACCCAAAGGCAGTGGCAGCTTTTCGGTTAGCTGACCAAGTTTTGACGGTGCAAGGCCCTGTATAGCCGCTATAACCCGTTGGCGTCACGACCAAAAGTCCGAGGCCTTGGCCGTGTCCTCCTGAAACTCGTTGACCTCGGTGACTGTCCCGTCCCTCAGCGTGAACACCAGGACGCCGTGCTGCTCCATGGACTGGCCATTGCGCTGTGCCTGAGCGGTTTGCAGGCCGACCGTATGACGCTCACCGGCGATGACGTCCTGCAGCTCAACTTTGGTGGTGCCGCCTGACCGGGAAAACAGCTCACCGAAATAGGCCATGATCTCGTCCTGGCCCTGTTTGACCCCCGCCAGGCCGCCACTGCCGCCGACGCGCCAAACCGCATCAGGGGCAAAGAGGTTTTTGAGCGTTTCTGTATCGCCCGAATTGAATGCTTCATAGCCGCGCCGCACCACCGCGGCGTCTTCCTGAACGCCCATCGCGAACCCTTTCCAACACCATTGTCGGGGTCCCCAGCGCAGCCATTTTAAGCCTCGCGGTGGGGGTTGTCCATGGTTCGGTGGGCGCACTATGCACCGCATAACGCTACCTGGATAAACACGCTTCAGCCGTGGAACTTGACCGGACCCGGCCGGGCGTAGGATGCCCGTATGGGACTAATAATTGGACTTTTGGTCATCTGGCTTATTCTTTCGATCGTCGGCTTTGCCGTGAAAGGCCTCATTTGGCTGGCAATCATCGGCCTCATCTTGTTTGTCGCGACGGGTGTGTGGGGCTGGGTAAAGCGCAGGGCCTGAGCATGTCCGGGATCTGAAGTCAGGACGCGCTGACGGGGATCCCGGGCACTGCGGCGACCGTCACCGGACTGCGCGTCGCGCACTGCCAAGCGCCGCCGTCGGGCGTTAATCAGAAAAGCAGAGGCGACAGTCGTGACGTCAGCTCACGGGCCGCATCCGCGTGTTCGCATACTGTGGCGAACCGTTCCGCGGGGCCGGTGAGACACAGCGCGCCGCCGGCTGACCCATCGGGAAGTCGCACTGGAAGTGCCAGGCTGGCCGATCCCGATCCCAGTTCGTTGATTTCCGAGGCCTGGCCTGTGAGCCTTATTTCCGCCAGTTGCTCTTCCAGCTTGCCGCTGTCGGTAATGGCGTGCTCGGTCAGTTTCAACAACTGCCGGTCCGGAAGGGGGAAAGCCGGATCGCCAAGTTCAGCGAGCATCAGCTTTCCGGCTGCGGAGGTCTGCGGATACCGAAGCATCTCGAATACCGAATGGAGCGGATAGTCAGGGTCTTCATCGGCGATCCTGAGGGAAGCGTTCCTGAACATAAAGAGGTGCACTCCGAAACGGTTTCCCTGCCGGAACCCTTCTATGACGGTGCGGGCCGCGGTGGGAACCGTTGGCGGTGTCGCCGCCGTAACCAGACCCGAAATCGCGTGTCCGAGGGCGAATCCACGCAGATCGGATGTGCGGACCAGGTATTCGTCCCCGACAAGCGCATTCAATATCCGGTAGGCGGTCGCAGGAGGCATGCGCAGGGCTTCGGTGATCTCTTTCGCTGTTGTCCCGGTGCCGAAGCGTGCCACGATTTCCAGGATCCTGAGCGAGTTTGACGCTGAGCCGGAGCCGGCGTGTGTAGGCCTGTAGTTCATTTGATCGGCCCGCCATGAAACAGGTCCGACTCGCGGGTCTCGTCATAGATGCCCACCGACGCCAAACGCATGGGGAGCCGGCGCTGAAGGACCGTGGCGAATATGACGCTGGCGAGGAGGACAGCGCCGTAGATAAGGGTCTGCAGGTTGCCTGCCCCAAGGGATGCTGCAGCAGCGGTCCAGAGCACCGCACCGAGGACCAGGGAGGTTGCTGCTCCAAGGATCCAGCTGGCGTACGTGTTCTCCCCGATCCGGCGCAGGAAGAAGGGCAGGGATGCGCTGGCAAGGATATAGGAGCCAAGGTATCCGTAGGCGCCCAGCGTAAAAAGGTTGGCGAGGCCCTGCTCAGGACGGGCCCCGGAGATGATGATCGCGATGGGAACGATGGCAACCACCGGCATGACGGCGAGGATGGCCGTTGAGGGTGTCCGAAAGACAGGATGCGTCCGGCCAACTACGCGCGGGGCGACCCCTTCCCTGCCCATGCAGAAGAATATCCGGGCCAGCGCGTTCACGGATGCGATGGCGCAGGCAAACCAGGAGGCGGCGATTCCCAGGTCAAGGACTGCGGCGAACATGGGGGACGTCTGGGAAAACAGCTCAGACAACGGTGTGGAACTGGTTGTTATCTCTGACGGCGCCTCTTTGAGGGCCACGTCCTGGGCGGTCGCGGCGAGGAGATAGAGCACACCGGCCAGGATGGGCGTCCACGTAATGGCCCGCGGCACGCTGACGAAGGGTCTCTGCGCCTCTCCTCCGAGCGTGGTTGGACTCTCGAAGCCGACAAAGGCACTGACGGCCACCACGATCCCGATCGACAACGAATCAAGATGTCCGTTCCAGGCAAACAGATTTCCGAGATTGACCTCAGGCGTATTGAAGGCGAAGTAGACCACCATGAGGACGGCGAGTAGCCCAATCGAAATGGATTCCATTAACAGCGTGGACCACGCCGATAGCTGGATTCCCCTGACCATGAGCAAACAGGCGGCGCCTGCGGCGGCAAGAATAACCAGCACCGTCAAACCGCGGGGATCTGCGACGGGAATGCCAAGGTTGATGACGAGCTCCACGACATAGGTGCCAACAGCCAACAGACTCGCCATGGCCACCAGGCCGTACCCGAATATGGCCGACCAGCCGCCGGTAATTGCCGTCCGCTGGCCGAGCCCCTTGGCGATGTAGCTGTAGAGCCCGCTGACGGCAGCCATGCGCTGTGCCATCGGCCTCAAACAGAGGGAAACCAGGATCATGACGGCCATGGCTGCGCCGAAGGTCAGCACGAGGTTCGGTCCATCGGAGCCAAAGACGAGACCCGGAAAGATAAGAGCCGGAATGACGGACATGGCACCCGCGGGCGCCACGTTGGCTATCGACTGCGCGAAGACCGGCAGGAAGGAAAGCTTCCGGCGCCTCAAGCCCTCCACGGGAGAACGGGGCGTGATGAAGCGATCACCGCGGGCAGACACTCGGAACCAACTTTCCCTCCGGCGTGCAGGCTCATCTTGCTTTTGAGTGACACAAGTCACCGGCCGGAGGTGCAAAACATTAGCATTCCCAGCCCCCGATGACCGCGTGAGTACGTTTGTGAATGTTTCCAACATGTTAACTGCAGTGGGAAAAATTCGGCCCGGATTTCCCACGTACCGCCACTTCCCAGCGTGCGGGCGTATGTTTCCAACATGTTAACTGTGATGGGAAAATGCCGGCGTGAATTTCTCAGGTAAAGATCGGAAAAGGGCTCGCCGGGCCGAACTTAATGACGTAGTTTTTCCTACACAGATCGAATGCAAGTGATCCACATCACGTCAGCCTGGCTCGGAGTAGAGCCAGGCTGACGCTCAGGAAATGAAAGATGCGGATTGCAGGAGATCCCTTCTCCGGCCTTAACCGGGTTCGAGGAGGATCTTTAGCAAAGCCTCGTACACATGCAGAACTAACAGTTCGGACAAAACAAAAAGATCAACAGCTCCGATATTCCGTGGATCTTTTTTGTCTTTATTCCGCTGTGGCAATGCCACGCCGGCCGCAGGGAATTTGAACCCTCATTTTGTAGAAAGAACCAAGGAGAAAACCATGACTCTCAACACTGAAATCCACGCCGAGGTCGGGGTAGCGCACCCGCTCGATCCACTCTCCCGTGAGGAGATCACACGGGCAGCGGCGATCCTGAAGGACGGCCCGGCCGCCGCGGAATCGTTCCGCTTCATCAGCATTGAACTGCGCGAACCGGAGAAGGAACTCCTGCGTTCGAACGCAGCGGTGGTCCGTGAGGCCGACGCGGTCCTGGTCAACCGTGCCGAAGCACGCTCCTACGAAGCGATCGTGGACCTCGACTCAGGCATCGTCTCCACATGGACCCAGCTCCCCGCCAACGTCCAGCCCCCATTCATGCTCGACGAATTCGCCGAAGGCGAAGAGAGCTGCCGGGCCAACCCCGAGGTCCAGGCCGCCCTGGCCAAACGCGGCATCACCGACATGTCCCTGGTCTGCTTCGAACCCTGGTCCGTAGGCTACTTCGGCGAAGACAACGAAGGCCGGCGCCTCATGCGCGCCCTCGTCTTCGTCCGCGAGGAAGCCGACGACAGCCCCTACGCCCACCCCATCGAGAACTTCATCGTCATCGTGGACCTGAACTCCGGCGACGTCGTCAAAGTCGAAGACGACCAGGCCATCCCCGTCCCGTCCGCAAGCGGCAACTACCTGCCCAAATACGTCGGACCGGCCCGCACCGACCTCAAACCCATCAACATCACCCAGCCCGAAGGCGCGTCCTTCACGGTCACCGGAAACCACGTCCAGTGGGCCGACTGGTCCTTCCGCGTCGGCTTCACCCCGCGTGAGGGCCTGGTCCTGCACCAGCTGAAGTTCAAGAACAAGGGCGTGGACCGTCCGGTGATCAACCGGGCCTCGCTCTCGGAGATGGTCGTCCCCTACGGCGACACCGCCCCCGTCCAAGCCAAAAAGAACGCCTTCGACTCCGGCGAATACAACATCGGCAACATGGCCAACT
>JBDTQQ010000100.1:0-7486 GCA_039932075.1 Pseudarthrobacter sp.
GCTCCAGAGGCCCGGCTCGAAAGACAGCGGAACGCGGTGGATTACATGCCTCACCAGCCGGCCGCAAGGAGCACCGGGAAGAGCCACGAGGCGAAGGACCAGAACACCACGGACGAACCGGCCACAAGCCCGCGCGTCGCGTCCACCATCGGGGCGCCGGCCATCTCGACGATCCGCGCCCCGGCGAGCACGCTGATGGCCATGGCGCCCATGGCCACGAAGTACTGCGGCTTGAAGTCCTCAGGCTGAATGGGGTAGGTCATCAGCCGCAGCGAGACGAAGATCCCCACCGCGGCGTACAGGATCAGGCCCACCGACCAGGCCACCACCGCCACCAGCGCCAAAGCCGGGCGCCATTCCAGCCCGGCCAGGGGTTCGATGGACGCAGCAGCCACCGACACGGACTGGCTCGCCACGCACCAGATGAACCAGGTGCCGTTGGCGTCCTTGACCACCGGCCGCTCGGCCCGGCCAAGCAGAGCGGTCCACGGCACGACGTAGCCGAGTACCACCCAGGCGAGCACCGCAACTGCGAGGAGCGCCGCCGTCGTACCCGGCCACCCCGCCATGCCCAGCCGCACGCCAAGGACATTCGTACCGGCGATGAAGGTGAAGAAGCCGAATGCCCGGGCCGGGTCCATGAAGTCCCGCCGCATATCGGCGGGGAACCTGGCCAGCCGCGCGAGGCTGAGGACGAGGATCACCGCGTAGGAGGCCGCGCAGACCACAAGGAGCGCTGCGGAAAATGCAGGGAAGCCTTCAAGTTGGAGCCCCACCGAAATGATCCCGGCAGCCATGGGGAGAGCGAAATAGCCC
This sequence comes from Pseudarthrobacter sp., assembly GCA_039932075.1. Classification (GTDB taxonomy): domain Bacteria; phylum Actinomycetota; class Actinomycetes; order Actinomycetales; family Micrococcaceae; genus Arthrobacter. Next base: position 817 of record JBDTQQ010000100.1, read on the forward strand.
GGCGTGAGGGTCTGCACCGACTCCGCGATGCGGGAGCGGAAGGAATCCGGGAAGAGGCCAGCCGTGGTCATGCCCCAAGCTTAAGGCTGTCGGCATTCATGGTCGCAGGGAATTCTCCAGCGGAGCTAGTCGCGGATCTCCATCGTCTCTTGGATCTGCAGGGCGAACCACAGCTGGGCCAGGGCTGACGTCTGGGTCATGTCCAAACCTGTCAGCTCGCCGATCTTCCTGATCCGGTACGTGACAGTCTGCCGGTGCGTGAACAGGGCCGCTGCCGTCTTTTGCCAGGAGCGTTGCATGTCCAAATACGTTTTCAGTGTGAGGACGAGGTCCGGTTGACGGCCCCGTTCATAGTCGAATACCGGTCCCAGCAGCCGTTGGACCAGGGCCTGTCCTTCTTCGTGGCTGGTCAGCCCCAGCCACGAAGGGCCCTCAGCGTAGCGAACCAGATGTTCCGTGGTGGCGCCAGCGGTTCCCAGCGCCCATAGGGACTCCTGAAGCGCGTCTTCAATGCCAGCGGCCGTCGTCGGGGTGCTTATTCCAATCCTGACGCCGGGCGGAAGAGCGTGCAGCAGTTGCTCGTCCGAGCATTCCGTTGACACCAGGAAGTGGAGCCGGTTCGAACTTTGCAAGCACGCTGTGTGGACGCCGTGCCGCCACAAGTTCACGTGCAGCTCCGCCAGTTCCGGGTCTTCGCCACCGGACACGGAGACAATCTGATACTCCTGTGAGGCGATATCGAATTCGGACAGCCGGCTTTCCATCTCCTTGATGCCGTACCGGCCATCGAATGCCTGAAGCAGGAATTCGGCGCCCCGCCGCAGGCGGTGCTCCAGGCCGAGCATGGTTCGTGACAGCTCGAGGCCCAAAACCGTCGCCGCATGGAGCAGAACCACAGCATCAGGATGCGGCTCGGACGCAGGAAGGACAACCATCAACGCATTGGCGTGCGTGGGGATCTCCATGAGGAGGACATGTTGGTCAACGAGCCTGTGCCACTGGAAACTTTTGGTAGCACCTGGCGTTTGACCTCCAAGCTGCTTCAGCTTGTCGGCCAGGTTGGCTGGCAAAGCTTCAGTGTCCGGGCGCCAAGGGTGCAGGCATCGTCGGTCCACCACGAAGAGCCGGGACTTTAGCTCGGCTGCGATCCCGTTGAGAAGGTCCTGCCACTGGTTCCCTGCTCCGACAAGGCGGAGAAGGTCATAAATCCGGGCCGTCTGCCGCAGCCTCCGGGACTCTTCGAGGAGCGAGGCATCGGCTACCGACCTAGCGATGGCTATGAAAGGCAGGGGGTAGGGCACGTTGATCACCGGCAGGGGGAGGGTTTCGCAGGCCAACAGGAACTCGGGCGTTAGCTGCGGGGCGTGCATCTTCTCGCCGATGGCCAAGGCGGATGCGCCTGCCCTGACCAGGGATTCCGCGAGTTCCACTTGCCCGGCGGCGTCCCGTGGAATGGACAGTCCGTTGGTCATCATCAGCTCGCCCCCGGTGACCCACTCCCAAAGTTGTGGGAGGTCGGAGGTGTGCGCCCAGGTGATGCCGTTTCCCCGGCCTTCGGAACCCGCAATCAGGCTGAGCCCCAGCTGGGGCTCAGTTATCAGCTCGGCAACAGTAATCACGTAAAGAGGCTCCTTCGGTTTAGGTCCGGTGGGCAGTACCGGCCTGCCGGGATTTATACAAATGTATGGGTGGCTTCATCATTTGTGATTGATTGACGACTGTACCGTCGTGATGCCCGTCACTCATGATTGACTCACTTACTTCCCGGCTCGAACTAACGAGCATTCATGAGAGAGGGTTTCAAATGAGCGCAACGAGCAACCTCATTGATGACGCCCCGCTGACAACTTTCCATAAGAAGCTGACCTTCTTCGCTTCGGGGGGTCCGTTCATCGATGGTTACGCGCTGTCCATCATCGGGATCGCACTGATCACGATGACACCGGGCCTGCACTTGAACACAACAGAGATCGGCCTGATCGGCGCGGCCAGTCTGGTCGGCATCTTCTTCGGCGGGGCGATCTTCGGGTGGCTAACTGACAAAATCGGACGGCACAAGATGTACATTGCCGACCTCATCGCGCTTGCCCTTTTCTCTGTTCTCAACGCCTTTGCCACCGAAGTCTGGCAGGTTGTCCTTTGCAGGTTCCTCCTTGGCATGGCGATCGGCGCGGACTATCCCATCGCGACCTCGCTACTTGCCGAGTTCCTACCCAAGAAGCACCGCGGACGTCTCTTGGGTGCCACCTTCGTGGTCTGGGCGGTAGGCGCCGCAGCCGCCTACGCCGTCGGCTACCTTCTCCGCGACATGGGGCCGGACGTATGGCGGTTCATGGTGGCCAGCCCGGCGATCTTCGCCATCGTCACCCTGCTGTGCAGGCTGGGCACGCCCGAGTCTCCGCGCTGGCTGCTCTCCCGCGGACGTCGGGACGAGGCGGAAACCATCATCAAGAAGGTCTACGGGCAGCAGTACGGCCTGGCAGATATCGCCTCCGATAGTGAGGGTCCCGCCAAACAGGGCCAATTCAGGGACATCTTCAAAGGCCAGGCGTGGAAGCGCACACTCTTCGTCTCGATCTTCTGGACTGCCCAGGTGATCCCGCTCTTCGCGGTTTACACTTTCGCGCCCGACCTGTTGGCGGCCATGGGTATGACGGGCGACGCCAATCTGTACGGCGGGTCCTTCCTGATCTCCATGCTGTTCGTCGTAGGCGGCATTCCCGGTCTTTGGCTTGTTGAAAGGATCGGCCGCCGGAAGCTGCTTCTGTGGAGCTTCGGGATCATTGTGGTGGCACTCGCCATCCCCGCCTTTATTCCCAACGTGCCCGCTGCGCCGCTCTTCATCGCCTTGGCCATCTTTGCTCTCGCGTCCGGTGCCTCCAGCTTCCTTGAAGTTGTCTATCCGAACGAACTCTTCCCCACAGAGGTCCGGGCCACGGCGGTGGGATTCGGTACGGCCATCAGCCGCGTCGGCTCTGCGGCCAGCACCTACCTGATGCCTGTTGCCATCCTCAGCTTCGGAGCCGCCGGCTCACTGTTGATCGGCGCCATCATTTCTCTGGTCGGGCTGGTAGCAACATTCCTGCTCGCCCCGGAGACAGCCAACAAATCTCTCTCTGAACTCACCACCGACAAGAAGCCGGTACACCCGGCAACCATCAATGAAGGAACACTGGTATGACCACCCACAAGCCAATCGGACCCGTCGACGCAACTCAGGTGCCCCGCTACGCCGGGCTCGGAACTTTCGCCCGGCTCCCGCAGATCGACCGCGTTCCCGACTATGACATTGCAATCGTTGGAGTGCCGTTCGACGGCGGCACCTCCTTCCGCCCCGGTGCCCGCTTCGGGCCCGCCGCTGTCCGTGAAGCATCCCGACTGCTGCGTCCCGGTTACCACCCTGAACTCGACGTCGCGCCCGTGTACGAAGCCCAGGTTGTGGACGCCGGCGACATTGCCTGCACGCCCTACGACATCACCCGGGCAGTCCGCGAAATCGAAGCGCAGGCACGGCCTCTGATCAGCGAGGACAAGCGGCTGATTGCTATTGGCGGGGATCACACAATCGCCCTGCCCATGCTGCGTGCGTTGAACCAGGTGCACGGTCCCGTGGCCCTCCTTCACTTCGACGCACACTTGGACACCTGGGACACGTACTTCGACCAGCCGATTACGCACGGAACCATCTTCCGCCGGGCCTTCGAAGAAGGGCTACTCGTCGAAGATAAGTCCATGCACGTGGGTATCCGCGGGCCGGTCTATGACCGAAACGACTTCCTGCGCGACCACGAGTTCGGATTCCAGATCATCCGCTGCTCCGACTTGGACGTCATCGGCGTCCCGGCCGCTATCCAGAGGGTTAAGGACCGCCTCGGCGACACCCCGGTCTATGTCTCCATCGACATCGACGTTCTCGATCCCTCGTACGCTCCAGGAACTGGTACGCCGGAAATGGGTGGTCTGCACTCCCGCGAACTGTTGGCCCTCCTGCGGGGCCTCAACGGCATCAACATCGTCGGCGCGGACGTCGTCGAAGTTGCCCCCGCTTATGACCACGCAGACATCACCACCCTGGCGGCGGCCACCTTGGTCTTTGACCTTCTGGGGCTCATGGTCAATCGTTCCAAGGGTGCGTCCCTCGCTGGTGACGAAGCTTTCGAAGTCGCCACCGTCTGAGTCTGGCTGTCGTTGCCCCCGGGGTATGGGGGGCAACGACACAGCCTTGTCAGAGGTCGGGTTTCGACGGATTCAACCACCGCGACGCCCAGTCCCAGCTGATCAGCTCCTGCTCGAGCCTGACAGCCGGCCCGTAGGCGTCGGTTTGGAGTCCTTCGTAGAGGGCTGACTCCGCCGTGGTCAATCGGCTGAGCGAAGCCTTCGACGGCGATGGCTCCGTGACCCAGGCACCGCGGTGGGCCAGCAGGGTGGCCTCGTCCATCAACACACTCGTCACATGCGGGTGCACTGCGCGCAGCTGGTCCAGGATCCGGAACCCGTGGGTGTCCAGGTCTCCCCAGTAGTGGACCTCACAGTCCCGCAGCCAGGCGGCGTCCCGCAGCGATGAGAACCCATAACCCGCGCCGTAAATCGCCAGCGTGTCCGTACGGTCGGGGAGGGCCAGGAAGTTGACCAGGTTTTCAGTGATCAGCACTTTGGTTACGGGCAGGCGCAGCGTGCTGAATGCCGCTGCGCTGACGGTGAGATCGCGCGCCTGGCCGAGCAGCGGCACGTCAGGATCGAGCAGGCGGAACCGCACCAGTTCGGGCGGGTGCAGAAAACCATGCCCCGCGGCAAACCGCGCCGCCGGGGTCCGGGCGGGCGCCAGCCCCAGCATCGAACCGGGTTCTGCTGGGAACTCGGCCAAGGGTTCTGCGGCTTCGTCAGCTTCGGGCCGGGACCGCAGCTCTGCCGCCAGTTCGCTGATCACGGCCCGGTGGTTTTCGATGAACTTGGTGTGCACGCCCGGAAGGCTCAGTTGCCGGACGTAGATGCCGGGCTCGGGATTGTCCAGCAGCCACAGTGCCACCCGGCCGGCGGTCAGCGCGTCCGCGCCGAGTTCCAGAAGCTTGTGCGGCCGTCGGACCGCCCATGCACGGAACGCGGGGTGCAGCGCGGTCAGGTCCCCGGCGAGCTCCACGAACCGGGCGGCATCCTTGGCCCTGCCCACAAACGCTATCTCCGCGTTGGCGGACGCAAACACCGCAGCCGATGGCACCTGGTTGGCCCCCACCGTGGTTCGTCCAACCTCGGCAGTCTCCAGGCTGAACGGACCGACGGCGGCGAACAGCTCCGCCGCCCACGCACGTGCCGCAGCAAAGTCGCTCCGAAGAGTCGCCGCCGTCGGACGCTTCAACGGACGACGGCGGGGGTACAGTCCGCCGGGTTCCAGCACCTCGCGTAATAACGCACCGCTGCCCCACGCCTTCAGCGATTGCGCCCGCAAATCAGCCAACGTGGTCCACGCCTGCGCGGGCCGTTCAGCCACGCCGGTCGCGCTCGTCGCGGTACTCCTGGATGGTCATGTTCCGCAGTTGTGAATCGTCGCCGTTGGTGTTGGCCACGAAGCCCACGTGTGCCACAAAAGGTTCGATCACATGGATTTTCTGTAGCGGCGTGACGATCAGCAGCTGCAGCTTCATCCGCTGGAACAGTTCCAGACCGTACCGGGCGGACTCGTCGGAGCCGCGGCCGAACGCTTCGTCGATCACCACGAACCGGAAGCTCCGCCCGCTGCCGGCGTTCCTGCCGGCCTCCTTGCCGGACGCCAGCCCGAACTGGAATGCCAGCGCCGCCGCCAGGATGGTGTAGGCCAGTTTTTCTTTCTGGCCGCCGGACTTGCCGCCGGAATCGGTGAAATGCTCGAACTCCTCCCCGGTTTCGGTCCACTTTTCGGAGGCGGAGAATGTGAACCAGTTCCGGACGTCCGTGACCTTCGCCGTCCAGCGCTCATCGAGGCTGGTGTAGCCGTCCCGGCCGCGGAAGCGTTCGATCAGCCGTGCCACCTGCAGGTACTTCTGCTCGGAATACTGGTCTTCGTCGCCGATGGTGCCCTCGGAGCAGGCCCGCAGGTCCATGCCGAACTGCCGCACGTCCAGGTCGGTGCTGTTCTGGTGCTCCAGCTGGATATGGCGGCCGGTGTTGTACTCGATACCCGCCAGCGAGAGGTTGATTTCACCGATCCGGTTCACAATGTCCTGCCGCCGGCTATCCAGGAACGCATTGAACGCCACCACTTCATGGATGGTGTTCTGGTTCAGGGACTCCTTGAAGTGGGCCTCGAACCTAGGGAGGTCGTTACTGACCAACTCCTCCAGCAACTTGCCGAAGTCCGCCGCGGACTCCAGCGCGGCGTCGATCTCGGTGGTCTCGTTCGGGTATTTGTTCCGGAACTCGGCCATGAGCCTGACGGTCTTTTCGGCGGCCCGGGCGATCTGCTTGGACAGGGCATCGATGGTGTCCGTCAGGCCGTTCCTGACGGAGCTTTCCACGGTGCCGGTGTTCTTGTAGGTGAGCACCTTGCCGGCGAGCTCCGCGGCAGCGAGCCGGGCGACGGCGGCCAGCACACCGGCGTCGTCCGTCAACGGTGTCCCGGTGAGTATGCTGCGGCAGTCCGCGATCGCTTCGGCGATGTCCTTGGCGGCGCCCTCGTTGGAGCCGATCCGGCGCTGGA
>JBDTQQ010000101.1:0-7464 GCA_039932075.1 Pseudarthrobacter sp.
TTCACGCTCAATAAACGGCCTCGGAGGGACATTTAGTGACCCCGCGTTGCCTTGTGGCGGTCGGATGGGACGGGTGGTCAGCTCCGCTGGCCGCGGGCGGCAGTTGCGGTGCGTGCCAGCAACACTTTCTCGTCAACGGGCGCGTGGCCGCTGGCCCGCTGCGCCCGGTAATGGGCCCGGGCTTCGTCCTGCCGCGTCTTTTCGGCGCCGGTGGCAATCGCGGCGCGTACGTGCTCATCGCCGTAACCGAAGGCGTCCACCAGGTCCAGGGCGTGCGGGCGGATCTTGACCAGGAGCCGGTTGATGTAATCGCCCACTGTCCGCGCGCGCTGCATGGAGAGCCGGCCATTCATGAGGTACCAGGAGAGGTTCTTTTCGATCAGTGACAGGCCGAACAGGTCGCGGAGCCACGTCAGCACAACCTTGGTGCCGGGGTCGCCGACGTCGCGCAAAGCGTCCGTGAAGGCCTCCCACTGCAGGAGCTCCGCGTGCGCCTGGGCTGCGTCGATCAGCTCGTTCTGGTGCTGGTTGAACACGGCTGCACCTTTTTCGAGCGGAAGTCTGCCGGCACCCTTCAGGGCGGCTCCGACGTCCGACACCATGGTCTGGACGCGGTCTGTCAGGAGGGCACGCTGTCCCTCCTCGTCGCGAAGCGCGATGGCGGCCTTCTGCACTGAACCCGTGTCGGCGACGAACTGTGCCACTTGTCGCAGGCCGGTGCGGTGGATTGCCACACCGGTTGCCTGGGTAACCACGTAGCGGGCCAGCACGCCGAAATCGACATTCCTGAATTCCTTGGCGTAGTCGGCCAGGAGCCGCTTGGCCACGAGCTGGAGCAGCACGGTGTTGTCGCCTTCGAACGTGACGTAGACATCCATGTCCGCACGCAGGGAGGCGAAGCGGTTTTCGATCAGGAAGCCTGCACCCCCGCAGGCCTCACGGCACTCCTGCAGGGTGTCGAGGGCATGCCAGGTGCTGAGCGGCTTAAGTGCGGCCGCCAGCGTCTCCAGATCCTGGCGGTCCTCGTCGGTGTCGTGGGTGCCGGAGAAGACGTCGTCGAACTTCTGCAGCAGCTGCTCGTGGGCAAATCCTGCGGCGTACGTGGTGGCCAGCCGGGTGAACAGCCGGCGCTGGTGCCGCTGATAGTCCAGCAGGACTTCCTCGTCCGTGTGCGAGGACGCGTTGAACTGGCGGCGTTCGGTGGCGTAGCGGATGGCAGCCGCCAGGGCGATCTTCGACACTGCCACGGCCGCCCCGTCCAGCGAGACGCGCCCCTGGACGAGGGTACCGAGCATAGTGAAGAAGCGGCGGCCGGGACTGGCTATGGGGGAGCTGTAGGTGCCGTCGGCGGTGACATCGCCGTACCGGTTGAGGAGGTTGGTCCGGGGGATACGGACGTGGTTGAAGTGCAGCCGGCCGTTGTCAATCCCGTTGAGGCCGCCCTTGACGCCGTCATCTTCCCCACCGATGCCGGGCAGGAATTCCTTGGTGCCGGGATCCCGGAGGTCGACGTAGAACGCATGGACGCCATGGTTCACGCCTTGAGTCACGAGCTGGGCGAAAACCACGGCACCCAGGCCGTCAATGGCCGCATTGCCGATGTAGTCCTTCCATGCGGCCCGGAACGGCGTATGAATGACGAATTCCTCGGTTGCTTCGTCGAAAGTCGCTGTGGTGGCGATGCTGGCAACATCCGAGCCGTGGCCGGTCTCTGTCATGGCGAAGCAGCCCGGGATATCCAGGCTCATGATGCCCGGCAGCCACTTGGCATGGTGGTCCTCTGTTCCCAGGTGCATCACGGCCGAGCCGAAGAGGCCCCACTGGACGCCGGCTTTAATCTGCAGGGACGGATCTGCTGTGACCAGTTCCTCAAACCCGGCAACGTTGCCGCCATGGTCGTCGGCACCATTCAGCGCCGCCGGGAAGGCCCGGTGGACGGCGTTGTGGTCCACCAGGTATTTCAGCTGTCCAAAGACCCGGGCACGGTGCTCAGTGTGCGTGAGGCCCTCCGTTTTGTGGAGCGCCGGCTCACCCGCCAGCGAACGGGAGTGACGGCGGGCGTCCGCCCATTTGCCCAGAAGCTGCTCGCCGAGGGCGGCAACGTCGACGGCGGGCTGCGGGATTGGCTGCGCGTTGTCATGAGCGCCCGCTGACGACGCCGTGGTGCCTGTTCTGGTCGCGGAAGTCTTTCCGGCTTTGTTGTTTGCGGCTGTGCCGGCGCCGCCGCGGCGGTCCACTACTTCGGTCATGTCAATGTCCTTCGTTGGTTCTGACAGGTGTTTCCAAGAGTTCAGGGGCGATTCCCACGCACAGCCAGGCTGTAATCTGCCGGGCCATGGCTGCCTGATCCGGTTTCGCCGCGGAGTCAGGAGTGCTGAGCCACTGTTCCCCGGCACTCCGGACCAGACCGATGGCGGCGGTGGGCCAGTAGCCGATCACCGCTGCCCGGCCATCGCCCAGGTGCGCCCGCATCGGGGCGGCGATCATTTCGGCAATGGAGTCGAAAAAGTGGCCCAGGGCCCCTGAAATCGCCATCGATCCCTGCTGGGTGTCGGCCTCCACCGGTGCGTATCGGGTGACGAAGCTGTACACATTGGGGCTCGTTTCCGCCATCTGGAGGTACGCCGAGATCATGGCCAACAGGCCTTCCCTCGGCGTCTGGGCAGCCTGTGCTGCTTCGCGGATCTTGCGCTGCATCTGGCTGAGCACCACCTCGCCGACCGCATGCTGCAGGCCGGCTTTGTCACCGAAGTAGCGGTAGAAGACTGACTTCGATGTGCCCGCGGCTGCTGCGATCTCCTCCATGGAAGCGGCGCTGCCCAACGCGTGAACTGCCCGCCGGGCGGCTTTGATAAGCTCCCGGCGCCGTTCCTCCCGGTGTGTCTGCCAACGGGCGGAGCGGCCGTCGGCGTTGAAGCCGGCAGCTGGCATCGTCGGTTCTATGGGGAGCATGTTCACGATACTCAGCGTATCAGGTACGCTGAGTATCGATAACCGTCGCAGATCAGAGGAGACACCCATGTCCGTCAACGGACAGTCCGCCACCGGCCCCCAGGAATCCACTAGCCCCGCGGCAACGAGGGCAACGCCCATAGTCCGGCGGGCGGTGATCGTTGGCGGCAACAGGATCCCCTTTGCCCGTTCCGGCGGGGCCTACACCAAGTCCTCGAACCAGGACATGCTGACTGCGGCACTTGATGGTCTGATCGCCAGGTTCGGACTCCAGGACGAGCGTATCGGTGAGGTTGCCGCTGGCGCCGTGCTGAAACACTCCCGGGATTTCAACCTCACCCGCGAGGCAGTCCTGGGCTCGGCGTTGTCGGCGGAGACCCCCGCGTACGATCTCCAGCAGGCGTGCGCCACCGGCCTGGAAACAGTGCTGGGCCTGGCCAACAAGATCAAGCTGGGCCAGATCGATTCTGCGATCGCCGGCGGTGTTGACTCGGCCTCGGATGCCCCGATTGCTGTTAGCGAAGGCCTGCGCGCGGTGCTGCTTGACCTGAGCCGGGCCAAGACGCTCCCGCAGCGGCTGCAGGTACTAAGCAGGTTGCGGCCCAAGGATCTCGCTCCTGATGCGCCCGGCACCGGAGAGCCGCGCACTGGCCTTTCCATGGGTGAACACCAGGCCCTCACTACGGCGCAGTGGAACATTTCGCGTGAGGCCCAGGACGAGCTGGCTTTCAACAGCCACCGGAACCTGGCTGCCGCCTATGACGCGGGGTTCTTTGATGACCTCCTGACCCCGTACCGGGGGCTCGCGAAGGACTCCAACCTGAGGGCAGACACCACACTGGAGAAGCTGGCGACCCTCAAGCCGGTCTTCGGGAAGAGCCTGGGCGCAGAGGCCACGATGACCGCCGGAAACTCCACGCCGCTGACGGACGGGGCCTCCACGGTCCTGCTGGCTTCAGAAGAGTGGGCCCAGGTACATGACCTGCCCATGCTTGCAACGGTGGTGGATGGGGAAGCCGCAGCGGTGGACTTCGTCCACGGCAAGGACGGCCTGCTGATGGCACCGGCGTTCGCGGTCCCGCGGCTGCTTGCCCGCAATGGATTGACTTTGGACGACTTCGACTTCTTTGAGATCCACGAGGCCTTCGCCGGGACTGTCCTGAGCACGTTGGCAGCTTGGGAAGACGAGGAATTCGGCCGCACCCGGCTGGGGCTCGATGGCGCCTTCGGCAGCATCGACCGCGCCAAACTGAACGTCAACGGCTCCTCCCTTGCGGCCGGCCACCCATTTGCTGCCACAGGCGGGCGCATCGTCGCTTCCCTCGCCAAGATGTTGCAGGCCAAAGGCAGGGTGAACGGCAGGCCCGCACGCGGGCTCATTTCCATCTGCGCCGCCGGCGGCCAGGGCGTCGTCGCAATTCTCGAAGCAGCTTAGGAGCACCGAATGACCGATACGTACACCCGCCTGGTCAGCCAGGGATTGGGTAAAGACCTCGCCAAACGGCTCGGCCTTCCGCAACCCGCGGTGTTGCGCCGCCACACGCCGGGCCAGTCCCTGGTCAACGGCCCCGTCCTGGTTCAGGGGAGTACGCCCGGGGCGGACGAGCTGGCAGCCACGCTGCTGTCCTGGAACCTGGACGTGCGCCGGCACGCTGTGCCCCGCGAAAAACTCGGTGCCATCATTCTTGTCCTGGATGGCCTCACCACGCCCGCGGACCTTGAAAAGCCGGTGTTGTCCGCTGCTGCGTCACTCCGTGACCTCGGCCCGAGCGCCCGGTTCATCACCGTTTCCCGGCCGGCCGCAGAAGCCGGCAGTCCAGCCGAGGCGGCGGCGCGGCAGGGTGTGGACGGCTTCGTTCGGTCCCTGGCGAAGGAGCTCCGGGCGGGGGCAACGGCAAACGGCATAGTTTTGGCTGGCGATGTACAGAGCACAAGTCCGAGCACACTGGGAGCGTTGCGATTCTTCCTGTCCGGCCGCTCGGCGTTCGTCGATGGCCAATTCCTGACGGTCAGCAGCGAGACCGGCACGCTCCCGGCCGATCCTGACCAGCCGCTCGCCGGAAAAGTGGCTGTGGTAACCGGTGCGGCCCGCGGCATCGGCGCAGCCATCGCACGGACTCTTCACCGCGACGGAGCCACCCTGGTACTCGTGGATATCCCGGCGGCCGGAGACCATCTGGCCGCAGTCGCCAACGATGTCCACGGCACGGCCCTGCAGTTGGATATCAGCCGCGTGGACGCAGGGCAGCGCATCCTCGAACACGCACTGCAGCGGCACGGGCACCTGGATATCCTGGTTCACAACGCCGGTATCACCAGGGACAAACTCCTGGCCAACATGGACCACGCGCGTTGGAACGCCGTACTGAACATCAACATCTCCGCGCAGCTCAGGATCAACGATGCACTGCTGGCCTCGGACCATTTCCGCGGCGCACCGCGCATCGTCTCGGTCGCCTCCACTAGTGGCATTGCCGGCAACCGCGGCCAGACCAACTACGCCGCCTCCAAAGGTGGGGTTATGGGAATGGTCCGGGCTACGGCTCCGTTGCTGGCTGCACGGGGCGGCACCATTAATGCGGTGGCCCCCGGCTTCATCGAAACCGAGATGACGGCGCGGATCCCCTTTGCCGTCAGGGAGGTGGGCCGGCGGCTCAACGCCCTGCAGCAAGGCGGCCTGCCATCAGATGTGGCGGAAGCCATCGCCTTCCTTGCCAGTGATGCCGCCGGTGGCATCAACGGGGATATCCTGCGTGTGTGCGGACAGAACCTGGTGGGAGCATGAGTACGGCACAACCGCTCATCCTGGGGGAGATGCCCTCGCTCTCCAAACTGTATGTCAATGCCGCCGCACAGGCGGTGCGCCGGCGCGTGCTGGGGACCCACACCGGCTCAACCCTGCCGGATACGGGCCATGAGGTGCGCCGCGTCAGGGCCGACGTCGAAAATCTCACCGCCTACCAGCACCTGATCGGCCTGTCGGCGAGGGACACCCTGCCCGCAGGCTACCTCCACGCGCTTGCTTTCCCGCTCGCCATGAGCGTGATGAACCGGGACGATTTTCCCTTGCCGCTGCTGGGGATGGTCCATCTGAGCAACTACATCGAGCAGCGCGCGCCGGTGATCTTCACGGATCTCCTTGACGTCGAGGCCAGAGTGGAGAACCTCCGCGGGCACCGGGCCGGGACCCAACTGGACGTCATCGCCGAGATCAGGGGTGCCGGTAAGCCGGACATCCGCTGGACCGGGCGCTCCACCTACCTCGCCAAAGGAGTCTTCCTGCCGGGCATCGACGTATCAACGCCCCAGAATGGCCGGCCCGACTTCGCGCCGCCGGATCCGACGGCGGTCTGGGACCTCGGGGTTGACGCGGGACGCGCGTACGCCGCCGTTTCGGGTGACTTCAACCCGATCCACCTGAGCGTCCTGTCGGCCAAGGCGCTGGGCATGCGGCGCTCCATCGCCCACGGGATGTATCTTGCTTCCCGGGCCCTCGCGGACGTCGGGCCGGTGAAAGGCGAAGCATTCCGCTGGGCCGTGACATTCGAGGCACCCGTCTTCCTGCCAGGCCGGGTTGCGCTGGAAATCACCACCGGGCAGGCACCAGGCGGCGGCTGGGAACGGTCCGAGTATGTGGCATGGAATCCCCGCTCCGGCCGCAAGCACTTCAGCGGTTCCGTGGCGCCACTCTAGGCGGCCGGCCGCACGGCCCGCAGAATCCGGTGCAGGCTCAGGAGGATGGACTCGGACGCCGTCACGGCATCATCGCTGCCGCTCCCGTCGGACCCAGCCATACAAGCCTCCATCGCCAACTTCGCTGCAGCGAAGAGTCGCCGTTGCTCCGACTCATCGCCAGTATGGAACGAAGCGAGCAGCTGCCCGGTGCTGTCCAACGCGGCGGCCAGCGGTTCGCTGTCCTCGAACGGCACCTTGTACGGGACGTCGTCCGCCCAGATGACGTCTGAGAGGACTTCGGTCATGTCCTGGATGTGGAAAGTTACCCGCTCAAGGTCGCGCAGGTTGCGGTAATCGAGGTCCAGGTCCCGCGGATGGAACCGCCGCCGCAGATTGGCCCGCCGGCTTTCGTCAGCTTCCTGGACAAGATGGCGGACTGTCCGTGCCGCTTCTGCCAGTTCCTCGGAGCGGCGGGACCAGTCCTCATGCTCGGGTGGCCATTCTTCCGTCAGGGCCGCCGCCATATCAGTCAGCTGTTTGCCCAGAGCCAGCCGCAGCCGGCCAAGGCTGTTGGCTGCCGCCGCAAAGTGCAGTGGCGGAAAAACAAGGAAATTAACGGCAATGCCAACGGCGACTCCGGCGCCCATCTGGATGAGATAACCAAACGAAAAGTCGTCCGGGTTGCTTCCACCCACCAACAGGACCAGCAGCGCCGCCGTCGGGATCCAATCACTGCCGGAGCCAATTCGGGGGAGGCCACCCAGCAGGACTCCCAGGCCCATAAAAACCGCTACGGCCAGCGGAGACGGATCACTGATGCTGACCAGCACAAAGGCC
>JBDTQQ010000102.1:0-7418 GCA_039932075.1 Pseudarthrobacter sp.
AGATGTGCGAGGACCACTGGCGCTGGCAGAAAAACAACCCCCACGGCTACAACACATAGCACTTCGCCGAAGGCAACGCGGGGTCACTTCCGGCCCATCCCGCCGTCGGGAATGGGCCGGAAGTGACCCCGCGTTGGTTTCAGCCGCGGCTAAGTCGTGGAGCCCAGGTTAGGCCCCGAGGCGCCGGGGACCCCGCAGCCGCAGGACTGCCGGATCCGCAGTTCCGTGGGGAAGATCCGCTGTTCCGGCTCCTGGCCGCGGGACGTACCCACGAGGGCGCTCACCGCCGCCTCGGCCATGATCCGGACCGGCTGTTCCACCGTGGTCAGGGCGGGCCAGCTGTATTCGGCCTCGGCGGAGCCGTCGAAGGAGGTCAGGGCGATGTCGCCGGGGATGTTGAGTCCGGCCTCGTGGATGGCCCGCAGGATGCCGATGGCCTGCATATCCGAGCTGGCAAAGATCGCCGTCGGCCGGTTGGGCGAGGCGAGCAGCCGCTGCCCCGCCGCGTACCCGCCGGAGCGGGTGGAGTCGCCGCGGACAATGGGGCCCTCCGGCAGTCCGGCCGCGGTGAGCGCCTGCAGCCAGCCACGTTCGCGGCGGTCAAAGTCGTTTGCGACGTTGGTGCCCATGGCCAGGGCGATATCGGTGTGCCCGTGGCCGATGAGGTGGTCCACCGCCATTTTGGCCCCGGCGGCCAGGTCTACGCCGACGCTGTTGAAGCCTGGGGCGTTGCCCCCGTGGTTCAGGAGCACCGCGGGGATTTCGGCCGATTCGAGCGCCTCCAGGTCCGGTTCAAACAGCACGCTGGCGAGGACAACCCCGTCCACCTGGCGTGAGGCGAGGTTGCGGATGTTCCGCCGTTCCTTGGCCAGGTTGCCGTCCGAGTTGGTCAGCAGCAGGGCGTAACCGAGCTCGGCGGCGGCGTCTTCCACGGCGTGGGCCAGCAGGGAGAAGAACGGGTTGGAGTTGTCCGGGATGACCAGCCCGATGGTTTCGCTGGAACCCAGCTTCAGCGCCCGGGCGGCGGCGTTGGGGCGGTAGCCCAGGACCCGGATGGCATCCTGGACCTTGGCTTCGGTGGCCGGGGCCACCTTCTTGGGGCCGCCGTTGACTGGCAGTACATTTACGATCGGGTGGATGCGCTGCTGCGCGAGAACAACATCAGCTACCTCAAGTGGGACCAGAACCGGGACCTGCTGGAGCACGGCCACGCCGGCCGCGCCTCGGTCCACGCACAGACCCTCGCCGCCTACCGGCTCTTCGATGAGCTCCGCAAGGCCCACCCCGGCGTCGAGATTGAAAGCTGCTCGTCCGGCGGTGCCCGGGTGGACCTCGGGATCCTGGAGCGCACCGACAGGATCTGGGGTTCGGACTGCAACGATGCCCTGGAGCGGCAGACCATCCAGCGCTGGACCGGCCTGGTGGTTCCGCCGGAGCTCGTGGGCGGACACATCGGCCCCACGACTTCGCATACGACGGCCCGCACCCATGACCTCTCCTTCCGCGCCATCACGGCGCTGTTCGGCCACTTCGGGATGGAGTGGGACGTCCGGCAGGTGCACGGTGCCGAGCGCGAGGAGCTCAAGCGCTTCATCTGGCTTTACAAGGAGCACCGCGGCCTGATCCACAGCGGCCGGATGGTCCGCTCGGACGTTCCCGACGACGCCCTGATGCTGCACGGCGTCGTAGCCGACGTGGTGGCTGGTAACGGTGACGGTGCGGCGCCGGGCTCGACGGCGGCACTGTTTGCCCTGGTCAGCACGCGGACCTCGTTCTCGGAGCAGCCAGGACGGGTCGCCATCCCAGGCCTTCCCCCCGAAACCAATTACCGGGTGGAGGCCGTTTTTCCGGCCCCGGGCGACGCTGACTACGCCCACACCTTCACACAGGTCCAGCCCCCAGCATGGCTGGCATCCGGGGCTGAGGCAAGCGGCCGCTTCCTGGCCGAGGTGGGCCTGCCCATGCCCATTCTCAACCCGGAGCACGCCATGCTGCTGAAAGTAACAACCATCGGCAGCTAGCCTCGGTCCTGGGACGGGCGTCTCAGCAGCCGCCCTCACCCAACCGGCTGGGACTCGCCGTCGAACCAATGACCTGCCCGCCGGATGCCTTCAACAGCGGCGAGGACTGGTGCGGCTGGAACCCGGCGCGACCCATGAAGCCGCCTGGAGCAACTTCGCCGCCTGACTGGGCCAGACGTCCCGCAGTCCCACTCTCCGCCGAGCGCTACAAGGCAGTTTTGGTAATCTTCGGGTGCTGGCCGCCCGGATCACCGCGGTCCGTCGCGGCGACCCGCGAAGTAATCCCCCCGGTGCCGGCGGACAAGGACGATCACCAGGATGCCGGTCACGGCGCCCACCAGGGTTTCCACCCCGCGTTCCATGATGAGGAAGTACGGGTCCGCGGGCGCGGCAAGCTGTGTCATCAGCAGGATCACCGGGGTGAAAGACACCATGGCCAGGCCATAGTGCCGGGTCATGAAAAGTTCGGTGGTGAACTGGAAAATGATGACCAGCACCGCCATCACTGCGGCCTCCGCCCCCGGGAAGACCCGCAAGGGGGCCCACGGGCCGGGAAGAAGCACGACGGCGACGAGCACCAGGCCGAGGAGCGTGCCCATGATGCGGTGAAGCCCACGGTGCACGCTGCTGGGCAAATCCGCACCCGCCAGCGGGACCGCCGCGGCTGCCATGGCCCAGTGCGGGTGGCCACTGCCGCTGAGAACGCCGATGGTCCCCGCGGCGCCGACCGCCAGGACGTACCGTACTGCGTGGATGATCGCCAGCTGCCTTCGGAGCCCGCGCAAGGGCACCACCACCCGGACCGCTCCCGGGCTCCACGTCCGGCCCCGGATCCAGCCGCCAAAACCCACTGCGAGCGAAAGCCCGGCCGCTGCAGCGCAGATGAGAAGCGCGAACGGCCAGGGAACCGCCGTGGGAACGGACGCACAGGCGCCCAAGGCAAGGATGCCGAAGAACGGGCCGTTGGGCTTCAGATTCACCCTGTCGGAGAATACCGAACCGACGCCGGCCAAGAGCGCTTCCACACCCACCAGCCACCATGAGTGCAGGTGAGTCACGGACAGAAAGACGCCCACGCCCACCCCGGTCAACAGCACCAGCGCCGCTTGCGCCTGGTGCCTGAGACGAAGCTGGTGGGGCTCGGACCGCCCGTACATTCCCGTCAGGGCGCCGAAGACGGCGTAGATAATCAGCTCGGGGCGCCCGGCGGCGAGGAGAACCAGTGACGGAACGGCCACACTGACGGCCACGCGCAGCGCCGATAAATGATCATTGTTGGCCGGGGCGAGGCTGTGCAGGGTGCGGACATGCCGCATCAGGGCCTGTCTCATGCCTGCCTCCACCCTTCCGGACACTCATTCTGGTACAGGTTGCCGGACGCGGGTGCCGAGCGCCTGGGTTACATAAGCAAACCCTTGTTTGCCGGGTTGAGGAAATCGAGAAGAAAGTTGCGTCATATGGATGATCAGACGGCGCTCGCGACGGCGGCTGGTCCGCGCAGTGGCGGAGCGGCAAGCCGTGCCGAAGGTGCCCGTGGCTGCCCCGGGGCAGGGGGGCCGGAGATCTGGATGTTATTCGTCCGGGTTGGGGCTGCGGACATCCTTTTCGCCGATATCCGCTGCGCCGAGAACGTCCGCCGCGGCCGAGTGGACCGTCTCGTGCGAGCGGATCCGGAGTTCCGGGTGGTGCAGGTCCAGTGCCGGGCGTTCGGAACGGATGCGCGGCAGCGAGGTGAAGTTGTGGCGCGGCGGCGGGCAGGACGTGGCCCACTCCAGCGAGGCGCCGAAGCCCCACGGGTCATCCACCTCGACCCGCTCCGTGCTGCGCCAGGTGATGTACACGTTCCAGAAGAACGGGATCATCGATGCGCCCAGCAGGAACGAGGAGTAGGTGGAGAACTGGTTCATCCAGGTGAAGTTGTCCTGCGGCAGGTAGTCCGCGTAGCGGCGGGGCATGCCGCTGACGCCGAGCCAGTGCTGGATCAGGAAGGTGCCGTGGAAGCCCAGGAACAGCATCCAGAAGTGGATCTTGCCGAGCCGCTCGTTGAGCATCTTCCCGGTCCACTTGGGCCACCAGAAGTAGAAGCCGGCGAACATCGCGAACACCACGGTGCCGAACACGACGTAGTGGAAGTGCGCCACCACGAAGTAGGTGTCCGAGACGTGGAAGTCCAGCGGCGGTGAGGCCAGGATGATGCCGGTCAGGCCGCCGAAGAGGAAGGTCGCCAGGAAGCCGATGCTCCACAGCATCGGGGTCTCGAACGTGATCGATCCACCCCACAAGGTGCCGATCCAGTTGAAGAACTTCACACCGGTCGGAACCGCGATGAGCATGGTCATGAAGGAGAAGAACGGCAGCAGGACCGAGCCGGTGACGTACATGTGGTGGGCCCACACTGTGACGGACAGCGCGGCGATGGAGATGGTTGCGTAGACCAGGCCCTTGTAGCCGAAGATCGGCTTGCGGCTGAAGACCGGGAAGATCTCGGACACGATGCCGAAGAACGGCAGGGCGATGATGTAGACCTCCGGGTGGCCGAAGAACCAGAACAGGTGCTGCCAGAGGACAGCGCCGCCGTTTTCGGGATCGAAGATGTGCGCGCCGAAGCGGCGGTCCGCGCCGAGGGCGAAGAGTGCCGCGGCCAGCGGCGGGAAGGCCATCAGGACCAGGATCGAGGTGACCAGCGCGTTCCAGGTGAAGATCGGCATCCGCCACATCGTCATGCCCGGGGCGCGCATGCAGATGATCGTGGTGATGAAGTTGACCGCGCCGAGGATGGTGCCGAAACCGGACAGCGCCAGGCCGAAGACCCACAGGTCCCCGCCGATCCCGGGGGTGAACGTGGTGTTGTTCAGCGGCGCGTAGGCGGTCCAGCCGAACGACGCCGCGCCCTGCGGTGTGATGAACCCGGACACGGCGATGGTGGAGCCGAAGAGGAAGAACCAGAAGGCCAGCGCGTTCAGCCGCGGGAAGGCGACGTCGGGTGCGCCGATCTGCAGGGGCATGATGACGTTGGTGAAGCCGGCGAACAGCGGCGTCGCGAACATCAGCAGCATGACGGTGCCATGCATGGTGAACAGCTGGTTGTACTGTTCCTTGGTCTGCAGGATCTGCATGCCGGGCTCGAACAGCTCGGCACGGATCAGCAGCGCCATGATGCCGCCGAAGCAGAAGAACACGAAGGACGCGATCAGGTACATGTACCCGATGGTCTTGTGGTCGGTCGAGGTGATCCACTTGACGACAATGCTGCCTTTGCGCCTCGGCACCACACTCGGGGCTGCCGTGGCCGTGACGGCCGGGGATGAGTATTCAGATGTGGCCAATTTCATCTCCCCTTACTCTGAGGATGGGTACCGGCCGGGCGGGTCTGGCGCTCCGCACCCTCACATTGAGGCGGGTCTCCGTGCCGGTCCAAAAGCAGGCCTGTCCCCATATGATAGGCTCGCCGGCCGGATCACAACAGGCCAGTCGCAACGGGATGCCTGCCGGCTCCTTCCTCATTCAGAGTGGCGGAAGATGTCAGCGTGCAGCCGCTTGTACCGCTTCGGCCTGTGCGGGCTGCCCGTTCGTTCCTGTGGCACTGGCGGAACGGTTGCTGGTCAGCAGGAAGAACGCCGCGGCGGAGATGGCGGCGGCCACGGCCATGGAGATGCCCATGGGGCGGGCGTCGTGGTCGCCGGCCAGGCCGACGAGCGGCGAGACGGCGGCACCCAGGACGAATTGCAGGGCGCCGAGGAAGGCCGCACCTGTGCCGGAGCGGTGGCTGGCTTCCCCCAGGGCGAGGGTCGTGGCGTTGCCGTAGATGAACCCCACCGAGCCCTGGAATACGAAGAGCAGCACCAGGGTCGGGATCATGGACACACCGGTGAGGACGACCGCCAGCAGCGCCACCGAGGTGAGCGGAAGCGCGATCACGCCGCCGCCGGGCATCCTGCGGTAGGCGACCCGGCCCGCCAAGCGGGTGGCGATGATGGCGGAGATCATGATGGCCAGGGAGGTGGTGCCGAAGACCAGTGAGTACGTGCCGGGGGATAGTCCCAGGATGTTTTGCAGGACGAACGGCGACGCCGAGATGTAGGCGAACATCGCTGCGAAGGCGAAGCAGAACGTGACCAGGTAGCCCACGTAGTTCCGGTTTGAGAGCACGGTCCGCCCGCTGCGGAACATGGCCTTCACGACGGCAGTGGCGATGCTCGCCAGGAGGCAGATCGCGGCGCCGACGATCAGCGGCTTGCGCCGTCCCATGCCGTCGGACCTGGGGCCGATGACCAGTTGGCCGAGCACCCGGCCGACGAGAAAGGTCGTGAGCGTCGGTCGGATGCCGGTGGCCGAGGCGCCGAGATCGGTGGCTATCTGCGGAAAGGCGGGCAAGTAGATGTCGGTGGGCAGTGGGCTCACGGCGGTCAGCAGTACCAGCACCGCGATCACCAGGCCCGGCAGTTGGGTGGCTCCCCGCGGGATGTTGTGGTTACAGGGTTCCTAACCAGGAGGGGAGCGGTGGTCCGCGAGTACTGTACTTATGAAACTATATCTATGCGGAACCCGGCATGACCTGTGCCGCACGCGGCTTTGGCCTGGACGGCCCGTTTCGGCGCGGTGTAGGCAACAGATGGCTGGAGTGGGGCCTGCGCGCCTACCGGAGCTTCCTGCTGGATGCAGCCCTTGTTCTGTTCGGCATTGACAACGCGGCCACCGGCAGGATCTCCCGGATCACCGGATACCTCATGGGCTTCTCCGTGCTGGCCTGCCTTGTGCAGGGCTGGATTAGCTTGAGCCGGCTTTAGCCTTGATCCACCGATCTGCCTGGGTGGATGATCTGTATCCGGGTTTCGGCGGTTTTGCGGGCTGAGGGCATGCCCGGGTGCTGGGCCTTGCTGCCCATTGCTGTTCCACTGGTGGTCCTGGTTGCGCCATGTGGCTGGGTTGATGGGGTTCAGGCAGGTTGCGGCGGCGGGTAGAGGTGCTCGAACAGGGCCTGCCATGGTGTTTGCCAGGGCCAGGCCTCGGGCAAGTGAAGGCGGATGCGTCGGGCGCTGGTGGCGATGCGGGCCGGGACGTGGATGAGTTTGCGGCGGATCGTGCCGGTGCGGGCCTTGCCGAACGGACCTGAGGCGAGGAGCCCGGCGGCGCGGGTGAGGTTGTAGGCCATGACCGCGGCAACCAGCCAGGCCGAGTTCGCCGCGAAAACACCTGAGGGCATATGAGCCAGCGCGCTGTCCTTCAGATCGGCATTCACCTGCTCAATCTGAGCGTGTTTGCGGTGGGTTTTGTCCGCGGCGACCGTGTCCAGAACCTTGGCGTCCACGGTGGTGAAGAACGCGTGGTGCCGGTGTGTTTCAAACAGGGTGGGTTGTCCGTCGCTGGCTTTCTTGTTGAGTTCCGGGATGCGGCGCA
>JBDTQQ010000103.1:0-7371 GCA_039932075.1 Pseudarthrobacter sp.
GCGATGTACGTTTCAGCGAGCACTTCGGGATGGAGATCTAACAGTGCGTATCCCAATTTCCTGGCTGCGTGAATTCGCAGCCGTACCGGCCGGAGCAACGGCCGAAGACGTTATGGCCGAACTGGTCAAGGTCGGCTTTGAAGAAGAAGCCGTCCACCGCCCCACGGACGCACTGCAGGGCCCCATCGTGGTGGGTCAGGTCCTGAGCATCCTCAAGGAACCGCAGACCAACGGTAAAACCATCAACTGGTGCCAGGTCCGCGTTGTCCCCGAAGGCCAGGCGCAGACCCTGACCGGCGAGGGCATCGACCCTTCCGGTGTCCAAGGGATCATCTGCGGCGCCCACAACTTCGTGGCGGGCGACAAGGTTGTGGTCACCCTGCCCGGCGCCGTCCTGCCCGGCGACTTCCGCATCTCCGCGCGAAAGACCTACGGCCACCTCTCCGCCGGAATGATCGCCTCCGTCCGCGAACTTGGCATTGGTGATGACCACGACGGCATCCTGGTCCTGTCCCGGATCGGGCTGGACCCGGAAATCGGCACGGACGCGATGGCCCTGCTCGGGCTCTACGACCAGGCAGCCGAAATCAACGTGACCCCGGACCGCGGCTACGCGTTCTCCATCCGCGGAGCGGCCAGGGAATACGCCCACGCCACAGGGACCGACTTCACAGACCCGGCCGCCAAGGTGCTGGCCCCCGCGGAGCTCTCAGGTGGCTACGGCGTCAAGCTCAATGACGACGCCCCGATCTACGGCAAGCCGGGCTGCGACCGCTTTGTGGCCCGCACCATCCGCGGCGTGGACGCCGCCAGGCCCACCCCGCAGTGGATGACCTCGCGGCTCCGCTTGGCGGGCATCCGGTCGATCTCCCTGCCGGTGGACATCTCCAACTACGTCATGCTCGAGCTCGGCCAGCCCACGCACTGCTATGACCTGGACAAGCTGTCCGGCGACATCGTAGTCCGCCGTGCCGTGGCGGGGGAGAAGATCACCACCCTGGACGACAAGGAGCGCACGCTCGACGTCGAGGACCTCCTCATCACCGACGGTTCCGGCGCGATCGGCATCGCCGGGGTCATGGGCGGCGCCGCCACTGAGGTGAGCGATTCGACATCGAACGTCCTCGTTGAGGCCGCCCACTTCGACGAGGTGTCGATCGGCCGTTCCCGCCGCCGCCACAAGTTGCCCTCGGAGGCGTCAAAGCGCTTCGAGCGTGGCGTCGACTGGCACGTGGCGGACATCGCCGCCCAGCGTGTGGTTGACCTGCTGGTGGAGCTCGCCGGTGGCGTCGCTGACGAGGCGGGGACCGACGTCGGGACCGCGCCTGACGCCGTGACCATCACGTTGCCGGCCGGCTTCGCCGCCCAGCGGATCGGTATCGACTTCGCCGAGGACCAGATCGTCACCTCGCTGGAGGACCTCGGCGCTGTGGTGGAAAAGGCCGACGGCGGCTGGACGGTTACCGCCCCCAGCTGGCGCAACGACCTGGAAACCAAAGAGGACCTCACCTAGGAAATCGCCCGGCTGGTGGGCTACGACAAAATCCCCGCCACCCTCCCGGTGGCCCCTCCCGGACGTGGCCTGACCCGCGTGCAGCAGCAGCGCCGTCGGCTCATCCAGGCACTGGCGGATGCCGGCCTGACCGAAGTCCTGGCCTACCCGTTCGTCTCCAAGGCCGCCAATGAGACCTTCGGCGTCGCCGAGCAGGGTGCGCCCCGGAACGCGATCAAGCTGGCCAACCCCATCAGCGAGGAACACGGCTACCTTCGGACGTCCATCCTCCCGGGGCTGATCGAGGTGGCCAAGCGGAACCACTCCCGGGGCTTCCGGGATCTGGCGCTCTTTGAATCCGGACTGGTGTTCCTGCCCACTGAGGGCATGGGCACAGACTCCATCCCGCCGCTCGGCGTCAAGCCTGCCGATGAGGTACTGGATGCACTGTACGACGGCGTCCCGGACCAGCCGCTGCATGTCGCCGCTGTCCTGACCGGCCACGATTCACCTGCCGCCGCGGTTCACACCCCGCGCCTGTGGGACTGGGCTGACGCGCTGGATGTGGCCCGGCTCGCCGGGGACGTCCTGGGCGTGGAGATTGTGGTCAGCCAGGGTGCGCACCAGGCATTCCACCCGGGCCGGGCGGCGAAGCTCTCGCTCCGCACCGGTCAAGTGGTGGGCTACGCCGGTGAACTGCACCCGAAGCTCCTCGCCGCGCACGACATGCCGGCCCGCTCGGTGGCGCTGGAGTTCAACGCTGATGCCCTGTTTGAAGCTGCAGCGGACGTCATCGTGGCCCGCCACATCTCCACCTTCCCGCTAGCCACCCAGGACGTGGCCCTGGTTGTCCCGCAGGCTGTCCCTGCGGACCAGGTCCTCGAAGCGCTGCGCGAAGGCGCCGGCGAACTGCTGGAAGATGTGGCGCTGTTCGACGTCTACGCCGGCAAGGGCATTGAGGAAGGCAAGAAATCGCTTGCCTTCAGCCTGCGCTTCCGCGCCACGGACCGGACGCTGACGGCCGATGAGGCTTCGGCGGCACGTGAAGGCGCCGTGGCCCTGGCTGCCCAGCGCTTCGGCGCCGTCCAGCGCTAAGCGCTGATCTCCGTGGCAGGACCGGCAACCGTGGTTCCGGTCCTGCGTTCCTGCCCTCCCGGTGATCCGGGAGGGCAGTTCGGGTTGAGTCCGGAACACGAAGGGTTAGGGCAGGGCCCGACGGCCGACGGCTGGCTCCCGCTGTTGGGCCCTGCCGAGCTGGCGCGGGCGGCCGCCCTGGCGCCGGGCGCGCGGGCGATCTTTGTGGCTGGCCGGATGGCGCTGCGAACCTTCGCTGCAGAACTGCTGGACGTCCCGGCGTCGGACCTGACCACGAACTTCAGCTGTCCCCGGTGCGGTTCCGGCCCCGGCTTATCTCACGGCAGGCCGGGATATACCCTCGGCGGAAAGCCGGTGCCGCTGGCGCTCAGCCTGTCCCGGAGTTCCGGCTGGATCCTGCTGGGTGCCGTGGTGGAACCACCTGCCGGTGTAACGATCGGCGTGGACCTGGAGGACCCGGCTCGCCTGGACTTTGACGGGTTTGACGCTGTTGCACTGACTCCGGCCGAGCGTGCGGAAATCGCCGGGCTGTCCGGGCCAGCCCTGCTGTGTGAACGGGCCCGGCTCTGGGCGCGGAAGGAGGCGTGGCTGAAGATGACCGGCCGCGGCCTCACCACCGCCCCGGACACCCTGGACGTCCTGCATCGTACGGAACTCCGTGACTTGGCCCCCGGCGGGGCGGGCCTGCCGCGTGACCTCCGCGCCGCCGTCGCGCTTTCGGCTGCCGGTTTTAGCGCACAGGCCGTCAGCGAACGGGCAGGGGCGGAAGGGCTGTTTCGTGGAGCCACGGGTGTAGCAGCGCCTCGGTATCCAGCCCGGTGGCCCGGTCCGCGGCGAGAATAAAGGCTGCGGTGGACACCGAAGCATGACGGTGGGCACTGGTCCAGTCGTGCAGCAAGGCGAAAAACGCCAAGTCGCCGCACCGGACACGCAAGGCGTGCAAGGCCAGGGCTCCCCGCTTGTAGACGCGGTCATCAAACATCAATTCCGGACCCGGGTCACCGATGACGATGTCCTGGCTGCCGGACGCCAGCTTCCGCCAGGCCGCGGCGGCCCGATCAGCCACTGGCATGACGCCGGCTTCCTCGGACCAGATCCACTCTGCGTAGCAGGCGAAACCCTCGTGCAGCCAGATGTCCGCCCAGGACGCGGCCGTGAGGGAGTTGCCGAACCACTGGTGGGCGAGCTCGTGCGCGATGAGTCGCTGGGACTCCCACGCCTGCGTCAGGTGGTTCCGGCCCAGGATGGAGAGCGTTTGCGCTTCAAGGGGTATTTCCAGCTCGTCTTCGGTCACCACCACGGTGTATTCCGGGAATGGGTAAGGCCCGAAGCAGCTTGCAAAGGTCCGCATCATCTCCGGCTGCCTGGCCAGGCCTTCGCGGGCTGCTTCAGTCAACAGCGCCGGGACGGCGGCAAACTGGGGGACCTGCCCGTTCGTGGTGGCCGGATCCAGCCGGAGGAGCTCGTACCGGCCGATCTGGACCGTGGCAAGGTAGGTGGCCATGGGCTCCGGCTGCTCGTAAACCCACGTCTCGCGGCTTGACCTGCTGCTGTGGGACACCAGGGTGCCGTTGCAGACCGCCCGGTAGTTGGCGTCCGTAGTCACGCTGATCCGGTAGCTGGCCTTTTCCCCGGGGTGGTCGTTGCAGGGGAACCAGGACGCAGCTCCATTGGGCTGGCCAGCCACCAGGACGCCATCGGTCAACTCCTCCCAGCCGACTTCGCCCCAGAGCCCGCGCCGGGGAGCAGGATTGCCTTCATACTTGATGTCCAGGGTGAAGACTTCGCCGGCCGGAAGGGCAGTTTCAGGCATGATCACCAGCTGCTCCGCACGTTGGCTGTACTTGCGCACGCGCCGCCCGCTGAGTTGGATCTTGGTGGCCCGCAGCCCCGTCAGGTCCAGCACCAGGGCCGCCGTGGCGTACTGCGTGACCGCGTGCAGCACTGCGCGCCCGCTGAGGCGATTGCTGCTGAGCTTGTAGTCAAGCTCCAGTTCGTAGCGGTTCACCCGATAGGCGTTGGTGCCATGGCCGGGCACGTACGGGTCTGGCGCCAATGGGCCTTGCGCCGAGGTGGGTGACGGGCCGGTACTGGCGACCGCGGGGCTCGGTGCGGGGGAACTCATAAGACGGTCTTTCCGATCGGGAGGGGCGGCAGGGGCAGCTGGTGGTGCGGGGCTATCGTGGTTTTGGCGCAGACTTCGCGGGGCCACTCCAAGGACTCACCGGGTTGCCCATCCAGTACGTCGCGGCCGGAACCGATTCGCCACGCATGACCAGCGACGCCGGTCCCACTGTTCCACCGTTGCCGATGCTTGCCTGGGGCAGGATCACACCGTGCGGTCCCATCGTTGCTCCGTCTCCGAGCGTAACAGTGTCCAGGCTCATGACCCGGTCATGGAAGAGGTGCGTTTGGACCACGCAGCCACGGTTGACAGTGGAATTCCGGCCGAGGGTTACGAGGTCAGCTTCCGGGAGCCAGTAGCTTTCGCACCACGTGCCCCGGCCGATTGTTGCGCCGAGGGAGCGGAGCCACCAGACCAGAGCCGGCGTCCCGGTGGCTGCGCGGGCAAACCAGGGGGCGCTGACCATTTCGATGAAGGTGTCCACTACCTCGTTCCGCCAGATAAAGGAACTCCACAACGGGTGCTCACCTTTACGGATCCGTCCCACGAGGATCCACTTGGCGACGACGGCGCTGCCCGCGGCCACCGCGCCGGCGACCAGCATGACCACCCCGCCCACTGCGGCAGCAATCCCGTAGTTGTAGGCGGCAGCCAGCCAGTCGAAGGCGAGCATCACGCCGGCTGCAATTGCCACCGTGACGACCACGGGCACGAAACGGCCCAGCTCCCAGAGGCAGCGGGCGAACTTGAGCCGCAGCGGCGGCTGGTAGGTGCGGGTATCGTCCGAGGCAATGGCGGTCCGCCGGAGCCGCACGGGCGGGCTGCCCAGCCACGAGGTTCCGGACTTTGCCTTGGCCGGTGTGGCGGACAGGACGGCGACCAGCGAGTTCTTGGGCACGTTCCTGCCGGCAGCGGTCATGCCCGAGTTGCCCAGGAAGGAGCGCTTGCCGATTTTCGCAGGAGCAATCCGCAGCCACCCGCCGTCGAGCTCGTAGGACGCCACCATGGTGTCGTCCGCCAGGAAGGCGCCCTCACCCACGGTGGTCATCTTGGGGATGAGGAGGACGGTGGAGGCCTCAACGTTTTTGCCGATCTTCGCCCCGAGCAGGCGGAGCCAGACCGGCGTGAAGAGGCTCGCGTAGACCGGGAAGAGCAGGTCGCGGGCGAGGTCCAGCACCCGTTCGGTGGCCCAGACCTGCCAGCCGATCCGGCTCCGGACGCGGTAGTAGCCTTCCGCCAGGCCGATGCCGAGCAGCCGGGTGGTGGCCAGGATAAGCAGCAGGTTGACTACGAACCAGGCAAGGGATGCGGGCGCCAGGGCGAGCAGGATCAGCGGCGCCGCGGCGGACAGCGATTGGCTTCCGCGGATGAAGGCGAAGATCACCAGGGCCGCGGCCGCGGCGGAGACGTAGGGGATGAGCGCCAGCGTGGCCGAGGCAAGGGAGAAGCCGACGAACCAGAGCCGGCCAATCAGGTGGTGTTCCACGGGCACGTCCGGCCGGGTGTGTTTGGCCTTGCCCCGGCGTTCGGCCGGGGAACCGGCAACGTGGTGCCCGGCCTTCACCTTGCCGAGGACGGCCGAGCCCGGTTCCACCTGCGCTCCTGCGCCGATCGAAGCGCCGGGCATCAGCGTGCTGCGCGCCCCGACGCTCGCGCCGGCACCGATGCGGACGGCGCCGATATGGACCACGTCGCCGTCGATCCACCAGCCGGAAAGATCCACCTCGGGCTCCACGTTGGAACCGCTGCCCAGGGACAGCAGTCCGGTGACCGGAGGCAGCGAGTGCAGTTGGACGTTATTGCCGATCTTGGCGCCCAAGGCCCGGGCGTAATACGGCACCCACGGTGCACTGGCCAGGCTGATCGCGCCCGCCAAGTCCTGGATCTGTTCCGCCAGCCAAAGGCGCAGGTGAATCTTTCCGGAGCGTGGGTACGTGCCGGGCACCACCTTGCGGAGCAGGAACCGGGCCGCGGCGATGGAAATCAGCATGCGGCCGGCAGGGGACACGAACACCAGCCAGGACACGGCCACCCACCACCAGGAAACCGTGGGGGCAGCGCTGAAGCCCGCGAACGCGGACAGCAGGTTGTTGGCCGCCATCAGGTACGTCAGCCAGCGCATCCCCACCAGGATGTGAAGGGGAATACCCATCAGGGTCTGGAAGATTTGGGACTTCAACGCTGTGGGGCGCACGGTCCTGGCCGGAGCCGGCCCGGCAGCCACGCCGTCGGGAAGTGACTGGCGGGCCGTATCAATCAGCGCACCGATCCTGGGCGTCGCATAGATGTCCGCCACCGTGATGGTGGGATAGCGCGCCCGGAGGGCTGAGACCAGCTGGGCGGCCGAGAGCGAGCCGCCGCCGTAGGCGAAGAAATCGGCGTCGAGGCTCGTTACCGGGCTACCCAGGACGGCGGCCCACTGCTCGGCAACCCAGACGGCGTCGTCGGGGAGGTTCAATGGTGCGGCGTCAGCGTCCGCTGCGCCGGACCCGGTCAGCGGCCACGGCAGCGCGTGGCGGTCCACCTTGCCGCTGGTTTTGGTGGGCAGCGAGTCCACCACAGTCAGCAACGGAATGAGCGGGGCGGGCAAGCTTGCGGCCAAGTGTTCGCGGGCGGACACCAGGTCGAGATCGGCATCTGCGGCGGCCAGGTAGCCCAC
>JBDTQQ010000104.1:0-7363 GCA_039932075.1 Pseudarthrobacter sp.
CGCCGAGGTCGAACCGGAGCAGCTTGCCGAGGAAGCTGAAGTACTGCAGGACCAGCGGATCGTTCAGGCCGTTTTCCTGGCGGTACTGCTCCTTCGCCTCTTCAGACGCGCCGTCGCCGAGCGCGGAGCTGGCCTGGTCGCCGGGAGCGGCTTGCAGGACGAGGAAGACGAGCAGGGTGATGCCCAGGATCATCAATGGCAGTGCTGCGAGTCTGCGGCCGAGCAGACGCAATATCGTGACCAATTTGTTCTCCGGTGTGTTTGGGGTGCTGCAGTTCCAATGTTGCGAGGCCTGCTCTGTGTGTTCCCGGGGGGATCAGGGGACAGAACAGGCCTCGCAACGCACGGGGGCTGCTTAGGAGGTGCGTCCGACGTCGATGAACGACATGCCGGTGGTGGGCAGCGGCTTGAAGCCGTTGAGCTTCTTGTCGTCCCAGGCGCTGGGCAGCTGGCGGTGGAAGATCGGGTACAGCGGGAGTTCCTCGGACACGAGGTCCACGATTTCGCCGGTGATCTTCTTGGCGTCTTCCTTGGCGGCCTGGGAGCCCTTGTTCATGAGCTCCTGCAGCTTGGCGCGCTCCGGGGCGGTCCAGTAGGCGCGCTTTTCCATCCAGGTGGCGCCCGAATAGAACCAGCTCAGGAGGAGGTCAGCGTCGTTGCCGAAGACTGAGGGGTCGCCGGGGGCCGCAACCACCGAGTAGTCCCCGGCGCCGACGCGGTCGGTGTACAGGGCGCCGGACTGGATGCTCTTCACGGTGACCTTCACGCCCGGGATCTTGTTCCAGGATTCGAGGATCAGCGGGGCAACGTCCTTGACCCAGGCCGTGTCCGTGGTGAGCAGCTCGAACTCGAGGCTGGTGACGCCGGCTTCCTTGAGCAGGTCTTCAGCCTTCTTGGCGTCGTAGCCGTAAACGTTCTTGGCCTTGACGTAGTCCGGGTGGCCTTCCTGGAAGTAGGAGCTGGCGGCCTTGGCGTTGCCGAACAGGGCCTTCTTGATGATGGCGTCCTTGTCCAGGCCGTAGTGCAGGGCCTGGCGGACCAGCTTGTTGTTGAACGGCGCCTTGTTGCAGTTGAACATCAGGAACATGAGGCCGAAGGACTGTACGGATTCGACCTTGACCTTGGACTTGAGGCCGTCGATGTCCAGATAGGGGACGTCCTCTATGGCCTGGACACGGCCGGACTGGACGGCGGTGACGCGGGCTGCGGCATCGGAGAGCAGGAGCCAGGTCATGCCCTTGGCCAGTGCCGGCTTGGGGCCGTTGTAGTCAGCGAAGGCTTCGAAGACGATCTTGTCGTCCTTGACGGCGGAGACCAGCTTGTAGGGGCCGGTGCCGACGGGCTTGGCGTCGAACGCCTTGAGGTCCGTGGCCAAAGCCTTGGGGACAACCTTGACCACGGAGATGCGCGGTCCGAAGCCGGGGAAGGCGTACTTGAGGGTGAACTCAACCGTCTTGGCATCAACAGGCTTGACGTCCTGGATGAACGGAATGAACTGAGAGAACAGCGACTTGTTCGCCGGGTCCATGACGCGGGTGAAGGAGAAGGCAACGTCCTCGGTGGTGACCGGGGCGCCGTTGTGGAACTTGGCGCCGTCGCGGATGGTCACCTGGTAGGTGGTGTCGTTGACCTTCTTGGGGTCGGCCGCGGCGAGGGCGTTGTACGGTTCGCGGGTGGCCGGGTGCAGTTCGATGAGGCCTTCGAAGATGTGCAGGTTGGCGGCCATCGGCGTGGCACCGGAGGAGCTCAGCGGGTCGAAGCCGGTGGACAGGGCGTAGGAGATGCCCGCTTCGATGGTGAGGTCCTTGTTCACTGCACCGGCGCTCGCGGAGCTGCCGGTGGTGGTTGCCGCCGGGCTGCCGCACGCAGCAACGGAGGCGGTGAATGCTGCGGCAGCGCCCATGGCGCCGGTCAGTTTGAGGAAGTTTCGGCGGCTGGCGTCGTTGACCAGCGGCAGATTCTTGGTGATGTTGTTCATAAGGGCCTCGCCATTCCAAAGTTTTATCGGATGTAGGACGTCCGAGCTCGTAGGATGACTGTAAGTCGGATCACAGCCTCCCGTCAAGCGCCGCCCCCGCCCGTCCCCCCAGGACGCTCTCTCACTTAATGGGGGTTTTTGGCCAACGCTCTCTCATCTGATATGTGGGTTTTCGGCGAACGCTCTCTCACTCGGACGCGCTGACGCTGCCGGTGCGGGTGTCGAACCTGAAAGCACGACGGCGGCGCACGGCTGTGGTGCCGCACCCGGCGCTCACCTCGAACGCGACTTCCGCGCTGCCGCGTGCGACGTCCGCTTCGGTGACGGTGTAGCCGGGGGTGAAGTAGAGGACTTCCTCACCGGGGCCAAGATCCGCAGCCGGGAAGGCCTCCGAGCCGGGGCCGGAAAGCCGGACTCCGGTCAGCGGCCGCTGCCCGTCGTTTCGCGCCCGACCGGTGAAAGCGAGGATGTCTCCGGGCTTGTAACCGGGAATGATGGGGCCATAGTTCAGGTCCTGCGCCTCGCGGGTGCCGATCACCTGAGCGGCTTCGGCCGTATAGCCCTGGCCGATTTCCTTCCAGGTATGGACGCCCCAAGCGTCCCCGCCGGAGGGCATCACGTAGTACTCGCCGGTGTTCTGCCAGACGGACGGGCGGCCCGGGGTGATGGAGCGGAGCTCCATGTCGAACACCAGGCCGGCGCCGTCGTCGTGCTCGGATGCTTCGCGGTGGTCGGAAGGGCCCGCCGTCAGCTGCCCCGCAGGGACGGAAACGAACACGATCTCCCGGTAGCCCTGCCGCTCATACAGGACACCGATGTTGCCGTCCGGGAGCCGGGCGGCCGTCGAATAGGCGGAGCTGCCGGGGCACAGCACCAGCTTCGCCGGCCAGCTGCGCCCGTTGTCCGTGGACAGGCTGAGGACGGTGTTCCGCCGCAAGGCAGTGTCGTGATTGTTCGTGGCCAGCAGCCACGAGTCGGTGGCACCCCCGGCGAAGGACGTAACCGAAGGCAGGCCATCGAAGCGGACCAGCGATCCGTTGTCGCCCGGGTCCGGGAGGTCCTCAACGGGTACCAGCGCACTCCAGGTGGCGCCGCCGTCGTCGGACGTTGCGGCCAGACGGCGCGGCGTCCCGCGGCTGTGGAGCAGAAGCCGGCCGTCCGCGAGCGTTGCCACCTTGTTTTCGTTGGGGCTGAAGCCGTGCGTGCCGGCGCCGATCAGCTCCCCGAGTGTCCAGCTCTCGCCGTGGTCATCACTGAACGCGGACGCGGCCATGATCTCGCCACCAGCCAGGACCACATACTGTTGCACCAGCCGGCCCCGGAACCGCCCGGCGTGGATCTGGATGCCCTGGCCGGCGGCCGCGAAAATTCCCGTGATGGCAGGTTCGCCGGCGCGTGCGGGCGGCCGGAGCTTGAGCTGGGCGGTGATCCGGCGGTGCTCCCAGGTCAGCCCGTCGTCGTCGGAAAAACTCAGATCGCAGTGCTGGACCTGGTCATCCGGCGCCATCCCGGCCGCCGCCTCGAAGAAACCCGCGTGCGTTCCGGCAGCGTGGAACATGAAAATGCGGCCAGTGTCCGCGTCCACCAGGAGGCTCGGATCGCCATAGCCGTTCAGTCCTCCGCCGGTCCGCACCACCTGCTGGGGCCCCCAGGTCCGGCCGCTGTCCGTGCTGCGCCGGAGCAGGAGGTCAATCGGGTTGGGCAGGTCGTCGAGGTTGGGGCGCCCGTCGTAGGCCGCAAGCAGTGTCCCCTCCCGCGAGACGGCGAGGGCGGGAATCCTGTATTGGCGGTAACCGCCGGTTCCCCGGACCGCGAGCACGCGTTCCGCCTCGGGAGCGGCCATTACCGGCAGGACATGGGATGTCATATCTCCATGGTAGGCGATGGGCAATTAAGCTGCGTGCCAGGGCCGCTTCTCTGGCAGAGTATGACCATGCTCACTGTAATCGGCGAGGGCCTTGTGGACGTTGTCCAGCGCGCCTCCGGAACCGAAGCCCACGTGGGCGGCAGCCCGCTCAACGTCGCGGTGGGCCTGGCCCGCCTGGACCATCCCGTGCAGTTCATCGGGCGCTACGGCCGCGACGCCTACGGGGACGCCGTGGCCGCCCACCTGCGCGCGAGTTCGGTGATGCTGCCGCAGGGGCCGGATGAGTTGCCTACCAGCGTGGCCACCGCTCTGATTGACGACGACGGCGCCGCCACCTACACGTTCAATCTCGCCTGGGAGCTTCCCAACCTCGCGGACCGCCTCGCCTTTATGCTGCAGGGCACCACCCTGCTGCACACGGGCTCCATTGCCACGATGCTGGCGCCGGGCGCTGCGGCAGTGCTGGCCGCCGTCGAACACGCCCACCCCTCCGCCACCATCAGCTTCGATCCAAATTGCCGTCCCAGCATCATCACCGACGTCGAGTACGCGAGGCGGCAGGCGGAAAAGTTCGCATCTTTGGCGGACGTGGTTAAGGCATCGAACGAGGATTTGGCGTGGCTGTATCCGGGCGTCGATGTGCTGGTATCTGCGCGGCGCTGGCTGGCTCTGGGCGGTGAGGAGGGGCCGGCGATGGTGGTGGTCACCCGCGGCGCGGCCGGTCCGTGGGGGATAACGGCTGCGGGCGAGGTGGAAGGTCCGGCACCGGAGGTGGAGGTGGCGGACACCGTGGGCGCGGGGGACTCGTTCATGGCTGCGTTGCTCTCCGGGATTGTGGACCGCGGCCTGGACGGCGCGCAGAACCGCGAAGAACTGCGTGAGCTGCCGGCCGAGGGCCTGGCTGAACTCCTGGCACACGCCTCACGCGCGGCCGCCGTCACTGTCTCCCGACCCGGGGCGAACCCGCCCACGCGCGCGGAACTGAACGCCGTTTCGGAGGAGTAGGGTGCGCGCTGCCGACGCCGGGCCGGTTGTCGAGTTCTGGCTCCGCCGAGCCATGCTGCTCTGCAGAGGTGGGATTTTGTCTGCGCGGGTAGGCTGAATCTGCATCCGACACGGACGATCGAGAGGAGACTCAGGTGGCCCAGACGACTGCGGCGGGGACAGCGGTGGACGGTCTGATGGCCGAGCTGGCAGCGCTCGAGGATCCCCGTGCCCGTGAGGTGAATGCCCGGCACGGCGACGATCACGGAGTGAACCTCAGCAAGCTGCGGGCGATAGCCAAACGGCTGAAGACCCAGCAGGAGGTTGCAATCGAGCTGTGGGGGACCGGGGACACGGCCGCACGGCTGCTGGCGCTGCTGATCTGCCGCCCCAAGACCTTCGGGCGGGCGGAGTTGGACGCCATGCTGCGCGAGGCTCGCACGCCCAAAGTGCAGGACTGGCTGGTGAACTACGTGGTGAAGAAGAGCCCGCACACCGAGGAACTGCGTCTGGCCTGGTTGGCCGATCCGGATCCGGTGGTGGCGAGTGCCGGCTGGGCCCTGACCACAGAACGCGTGGCGAAGAAACCTGAGGGCCTCGACCTCCCGGGACTGCTCGACATCATCGAGGCGGAGATGCAGGCAGCCCCCGAGCGCTTGCAGTGGGCGATGAACCACTGCCTGGCCCAGATCGGCATTGAGCACGCCGAGCACCGGGCCCGCGCCCTGGACATCGGGGAGCGGCTGGAGGTACTCAAGGATTATCCGACGCCGCCGGGTTGCACCTCACCGTTCGCGCCCACTTGGATCACCGAGATGGTGAAGCGGCGGCAGCAATGACTCAGTGCCGGCTCAGCCTTGTCTTCGATCAGTCGTTAGGTGTCGTCTCAGCTTTTTCGGCATGCTGCCGTGCCGCTATGATTCCATCCCTCGTTGCCGCACGAACAACGCCATAAAGGATGTAGAAGAAGATTGCCGCGAACACAGCCGTCAGGACAATATCCATGTTGGTTCCCCCAAAAGTCTTCGGTCCTGATTCGGACATTTCGAGCCTACTTCACGCTTCCGGTGGGTTGATCTGAGGATCTGAGGGACCCCCGGGCGTGCCCATTCCGGGGACTCGCCGTTCTCGGTTCGATCGAGTCCCGCACTCTGGTGCTGTCCGATCCTGCTCGATAGCGTGTAACGCATGGCCATCAAACTTGAGAACGTCGGCATTGCGGTTCGCGACCTGGAAGCGACGATCAACTTTTTCACCGACCTCGGCCTTACGGTCGTCGGTCGTGACACGGTCAGTGGCGAGTGGACCGACACTGCCGTCGGACTCGACGGCAACCATGCCAACATCGCGATGCTCCAAACACCAGACGGGCACGGTCGCCTGGAGCTGTTCGAGTACATCCACCCCGAAGCGATCGAGTCGAAACCCACTCGTCCCAATGAGATTGGCATGCACCGCGTCGCCTTCTCAGTCGACGACCTCGACGAAGCCCTTGAGATAGCCGCGAGGCACGGCTGCCGACCGCTACGCGGCGTGGCAACGTACGAGGACGTCTACAAGCTCACCTACGTCCGCGGTCCCAGCGGCATCATCGTGATGCTCGCCGAGGAACTGAAAAAGAACTGACGGCCGGGTCGCCGCTCGCCCTTCCTCCGCACCAACTATCGCTCCGAGCGCTCGCAAGCCGGTCCGCGATTCCCGGCCGCTCCCGGCCCCGGGTGCGCTCGGCCAGCTGGTCGCGTTCGAGCTGGGCGAAGGCGGACATGACGGTGAGCATTGCCCGGCCCCTCGACCTTGTTGTGCTAATGCCTTCCGCTACGATGCGGAAGTGCACCCCTCGGTGCTCCAATTCATCGATGAGAGTCAGCAGGTTGCGGGTGTTGCGCCCCGGGAGGTCCAGCTTCCAGACCACAACTTCGTCACCGTCCCGCAGGTGCTCAAGCATTTTGTCCAGTTCTGGTCGACTAGACCTCGTTCCGCTCACGCCGTGGTCGGGGAAGATCCGCTGGCGGCCCGCGGCATGAAGCGCTGCATGTTGCAGATCTGCGTTCTGGTCCACGGTGCTGATCCTTGCATAACGGATACTGCCCGGGCAGACCCTCCAAATGCTCATCAAAGGCTAAGTGAGACACACTGATGGGACGAGGCGGGGTGTTTCGAGTTCCAACGACGCACCGTCTGAATCCGACGCGGTGAGGACTGCTTGGAACGCCAGCTGGCGCCGCTAAAGGAACGCCCCATGGCGCTGCGATTCGAATCACCAATCGCTGAAAACCGCCAGGATAAGGATCAAACCAAGAATGAGCGTGGGGACCTCTCGTCGTCTTAGTAAAGTGCGCGCCCAGGCTGAGGGGGAGGTGATCGAGTCGCGGATCAGGGTCGAGCAGGACGTGCTGGAGCAGTTGGGCGTGGAGGGTGCAGACGAGCGGCAGGTCGTCAGGGAGACGGCGGTGTTTCTGGCCGGCCATCAGCCGGTCATCGATTTTCCGCCCATGCTCGACCTGGCTGACCTCATCGCCAGTTATGACGACTTT
>JBDTQQ010000105.1:0-7277 GCA_039932075.1 Pseudarthrobacter sp.
CCTGCCGAAACGTCGGCCGGCCACCGCCAGGGCTGGGGCCTGTGGGAGGTCTTCGTCCGGTCCAGCCGTGGCCTGTCCCATGTTCACGCCGGTTCCCTGCACGCGCCGGACGCCGCCATGGCGCTGCGCAACGCCCGCGACCTCTACACCCGCCGCAACGAGGGTGTGTCCATCTGGGTGGTCCCGGCCGACGCCATCGCCGCCAGCGATCCGGATTCCAAGGGCTCCTTCTTCGAGTCGCCCCAGGGCAAGGACTACCGCCACGCCACCTACTACACCAAGAGCGAAGGGGTGAAGCACCTGTGAGTTCCGAGACCACAACCGGCCACGGTGACATCTCCACCGGTGTAGCCGCGCCAATGGGAGGTGGTGAGAGTAACGCCTCCGCCACCCGCATTACCCCCGGCAACGCCCTCCGCCCCGAGGACATCGCCCTGGAGGTCCGCACCGGCGTAGCCAAGCCCACCGAGGACGTGGCCGAGTTCGCGCTGCGTCTGGGGGACGATGCCCTGGTCCTCGCCCAGCGCTTGGGCCACTGGATTTCCCGCGCACCTGAGCTGGAGGAGGACGTTGCCCTGGGCAACATCGCCCTGGACCAGCTGGGCCACGCCCGCAGCTTCCTGAGCTACGCCGGTGGCGCCTGGGACAAGACCGAGGATGAGCTCGCGTACTTCCGCAACGAAACCGAGTTCCGGTCAGTGCAGATCTTCGAGCAGCCCAACGGCGACTTCGCGGCCACCATCGCCCGCCAGTTCGTGGTGAGCTACTACCAGTACGAGCTGTATCGCAAGCTCACCGAGTCCACCGACGCGACGCTGGCTGCCATCGCCGCG
Organism: Pseudarthrobacter sp.; assembly: GCA_039932075.1. Classification (GTDB taxonomy): domain Bacteria; phylum Actinomycetota; class Actinomycetes; order Actinomycetales; family Micrococcaceae; genus Arthrobacter. The sequence goes on from JBDTQQ010000105.1 coordinate 834, forward strand.
AAGGCCGTGAAGGAAGTGGACTACCACCGGGACCACAGCGCCCAGTGGGTCCTCCGCCTGGCGGGCGGCACGGACGAATCCCGCCGCCGGATGATCCACGGCCTGAAAACGATGTGGCCGTACGTGGAGGAACTCTTCCGCGACGACGAATTGACCGGTCGCCTCGCTGCGGCGGGCGCCGCCGTCGAGCCTTCCAGCCTGCGTCCCGAGTTCGACCGCCTGACCGGCGAAATCCTGGCCGAAGCTGAACTGGAGGTGCCGGACGTTCCGGCCGCCCCCGGCGGCGGGCGAAGCGGCAAGCACTCGGAGCACCTGGGTTACATGCTCGCGGAGATGCAGGTGCTGGCCCGGGAGCATCCCGGAGCAAGCTGGTGACCGTCATGGACATGCACGTTGCCGGTTCCGCCACCAAGACAGGGCACACCTCCGCGGAGCAGAAGGCCTGGGACATCGCCGCCACTGTGTGCGATCCAGAGATCCCGGTGCTCACCATTGCGGACCTGGGCATCCTGCGGGACGTGAAAATAGTGGACGACGGCGGGCTGGTCCCCGCGGTCCGGGTCACCATCACGCCCACTTACTCGGGCTGCCCGGCCATGGACGCCATCCGGGACGACCTGAAAACTGCGTTCGCCGCCGCTGGCTACCCCAGCGTCCACGTTGACCTGGTGCTCGCCCCGGCCTGGACCACCGACTGGATGACCGAGGCCGGCAAGGCCAAGCTGCAGGAGTACGGGATCGCCCCGCCCACCGGCAAGTCCGATGCCGCACGGCATGCCGGGCCCATCCGCCTCACCATGGCGGTGAAATGCCCGCAGTGCTCGTCCCTGAACACCAAGGAACTCACCCGCTTCGGTTCCACCTCCTGCAAGGCGCTGTACGTCTGCCAGGACTGCAAGGAACCGTTCGACTACTTCAAAGTCCTGTAAGGAAACCCCATGCCTGTTGTCCGCCAGACCGCCGCCGAATCGGCGCAGGCCACCGGCCGCCGTCGTCCGTCCTTCCACACGCTCGCCGTCAAGGAGGTGCGCCGGCTCACCGAGGACGCCATCGAAGTCTCCTTCCACGTTCCGGCCGAACTCGCCGGCCAGTTCGACTACCTGCCCGGCCAGTACGTGGCCCTCCGCACCAAACTGCCGGATGAGACCGGCGAGCTCCATGAGGTCCGCCGCAGCTACTCCATCTGCGCCGAGCCGCGCAGCTTCGAAGACGGCAGCAGCGAGATCCGCGTTGCCGTGAAGAAAGACCTTGGCGGCTTGTTCTCCACCTGGGCCAACGCCGAGCTGAAGGCCGGGGACACCCTGGACGTCATGAGCCCCATGGGCGCGTTCGTGTCCAAGCACGGCCGGGACGGCAAAGCGGTGGAGCAGAACCGGATGAACTCCATGAACCACCCGGAGGAACTGGCGGGCGAAATCGCTTCGACAGGTGAGGCAAGCTTCGTGGCCATCGCCGCGGGCTCCGGCATTACGCCGGTGATCGCCATCGCCCGCACCCTGTTGGCCGCCAACCCGGCGAGCAGGTTCGACCTGATCTACGCGAACAAGGCCGCCATGGACGTGATGTTCCTGGAGGAACTCGCGGACCTGAAGGACAAGTACCCGCAGCGCCTGGCCATCCACCACGTGCTGTCCCGCGAACAGCGGATCGCGCCGCTGCTCAGCGGCCGGATCGACGCCGAAAAGCTCCAGCAGCTGCTGGGTACCGCCATCCACGCCGGCGATGTGGACGAGTGGTTCCTGTGCGGGCCGTTCGAGCTGGTGCAGCTGTGCCGGGACACCCTGGCCGAGCGCGGTGTCAGCCCGGACAACGTCCGGTTTGAGCTGTTCTCCTCGGGCAAGCCGGACCGCCCGGAAGGGCACGCCGGCCGGCCGGTGCTGGTGGACGAGTCCAAGGAAACGTACAAGATCACGTTCAAGCTGGACGGCCTGCAGGGCGAGGTGGCCAGCCCAACTCACGCCCGCGAATCCATCCTCAACGCCGCGCTGCGGGTCCGCCCGGACGTGCCGTTCGCGTGCGCCGGGGGAGTCTGCGGCACCTGCCGGGCCAAGGTAGTCACCGGCAGCGTGACCATGGACGAGAACTACGCGCTGGAGCAGGACGAGCTGGACAAGGGCTACGTGCTGACCTGCCAGAGCCACCCGACCAGCAAGGAAGTCATGGTCGACTTCGACGTCTAAGTAGTCCTATTAATTTCAACTCGGGCCCACGCCCGCAGGGTTCCCTGGCTGTGCTTGCGAGGCTAGGGTGCGGGTGGGGACCTACTAAGGAGCCCCATGATCTCCCTTTCCATCGCCAACAACGTCGCCGAAGTGGTCCTGGACGCGCCGCACAAGCTGAACTCGCTCGATGAGCAGGCGCTTGCCGAGCTGTCCCAGGCGTACGACGACGCCGCTGCCGCCGCCGCACGCGGTGAGGTGCGGGCGCTGCTGCTCAGGGGAGAGGGCCGCGCCTTCTGTGCCGGCCGGGACATCCAGAACGTGACGCCGGAAAGCGACGACGCCGAGGCGTACCTGGCAGGTTTGGTGCAGCCGCTGCTGAAGAAGATGAGTGCGTTCCCGGCGCCGACGTTCGCCGCCGCCCAGGGCGCCTGCCTCGGCGTGGGGCTGGGCCTGCTGCTGGCTACCGATGTGGTGTACGTTGCGGAGAATGCGAAGTTCGGCTCGCCGTTCGCCAAGCTGGGGGCCACGCTGGATTCGGGCGGGCACTGGTACTTCACCGAGCGGCTGGGCATGCACCGGACGCTGGATTTGATCTACACGGCCGAGCTGATGTCCGGGTCAGAGGCTGTGGCGCGGGGGATGTTCAGCCGGGCCATGCCCGCTGATGAACTGCTGCCGAGCACGCGGGAAATCGTGACCCGGGTGGCCGCAGGCGCTACGGGTGCGTTCACCGCGAGCAAGGAGCTCGTGGCGCACATCCGCGACCAGCGGCTGGGCCTCTGGGACGCCATGGCAGAAGAGAATGTCGAGCAGGCGCGGCTGTGCAAGAGCGAGGACTACGCCGAGGGCTTTCGCGCGTTCCAGGAAAAGCGGACACCCGTGTTCAACGGAACGGTCGCGGGCTAGCGACTGGAGCGCCTTTCTGCCGGCGCTTCATACTGCGGCTTTCATGCGGGGACCGAACCGCAAAAAGTTTTAGCTGTGTTCCAGGCCACATCCATGTAGTATCTAGAGTAACTGAACGTTCGATCAGTAAATCTCTCGATCCTCACCCCTAGGCAGCATCGCTGCCCCAGCTATGGAGTTCCAATGACCGCAACTTCACACGTCGATTCAGAGTCGGGCCCCGGCAGCAAGCATGAGGAACGAAAAGTCCTTGCCGGGACCCTCGTGGGCACCACCATCGAGTGGTACGACTTCTTCATTTTTGCCCAGCTGACGGGAACACTGCTGTCCCCGCTGTTCCTGGCCCCGCTGAATGACTCCAATCCTGGGCTGGCGCAGATCCTGTCCTTCGCCCTGATTGGCATCAGCTTCCTGTTCCGGCCGCTCGGCGCCGTCGTCGCCGGCCACCTGGGTGACCGGCTGGGCCGCAAGGCCATGCTGGTGTTCACGCTGGTCATGATGGGTGCCGCCACGGCACTGATCGGCATGCTGCCCACCTACGCACAGATCGGTTTCTGGGCTCCGGTCCTGCTGATCCTGCTACGCGTCATCCAAGGCTTCTCCGCCGGCGGTGAATGGGGCGGAGCGGCCCTGATGGCTGTTGAGCACGCGCCCATGAGCAAGCGTGGCCTGTTCGGCGCCTACCCGCAGATCGGCGTCCCCGTCGGCATGATCTTGGCAACGGGCCTGTTGTACTTCCTCAACACCGGCATGTCCAAGGAAGACTTCGCATCGTGGGGCTGGCGCGTACCGTTCCTGCTGTCCATCGTGCTGATTGTGGTGGGCTACCTGATCCGCCGCGCCGTGGCCGAAAGCCCTGTCTTCAAGGAGATGCAGGACCGCAAGGAGGAAAGCAAGGCCCCGCTCGGTGAGTTGATCCGCAACCACAAGCGGCCCGTCCTGTACTCGACCATGATCTTCATCGGCAACAACGCCGCCGGCTACCTGCTGATCGCCTTCTTCATCTCCTACGCCACCAAAACCCTGAAGATGCCGGTTGCCGAGATCCTGCTGGCCACCACCCTGGCGTCGTTCGGCTGGTTGATTTTCACGCTCGTCGGCGGCTGGCTCTCGGACAAGATCGGCAGGGTCAAGACGTTCCTGATCGGCTACGCAATCGTCTTTGTGTGGATGATCCCGATGTTCGCCCTGATCGATACCAAGAACATCACGCTCTACGGCCTGGCCCTGTTTGTCCTCACCATCGGCCTGGGCCTCTCCTACGGCCCGATGTCCGCCATGTATGCCGAAATGTTCCCGGCCAACGTGCGCTACTCGGGGATCTCCATCGGATACGCGTTCGGTGCCATCCTCGGCGGGGCCTTCGCGGCAACCATTGCTGAGACCCTGCTGCAGAGCACCAAGTGGACCGGATCCATCGGCATCTACATCATGATCCTCTGTGTCATTTCGTCCATCGGTGTCCTGCTCGCCAAGGAGACGAAAGGCCGCCCGCTGGGCGTCAGCCACCACTGATTCCACTGCGGCCAGCAGGGGGTGGCGCTTGCGGGCACCTGCCCCTGCTGGCCGGCTCAAAGTTCGGTCAAGATTTCGGGGAACAGCCCCTCCCCAGCCTTTGTGCCTGTGGCCGAACGGTAGATTAATATCGGTTTCGGTTTCCCCCCCAACGAAGCCACGGAAGCCCCCGCGCTCGAGTTCACCTCGCGTGGGGGCTTCCAGTCAAAGGGCGTCCGACGGCGGGCCTAAAGTCATAAGAGGACGGCCCCGCTCCCGCACGGGTAGCTCGGGAGCGGGGCCGTAAGCGCGGACAGGCCGCGTGGATAGTCAGCGCTGGACGTTGCCTCCCAGCGGAGGAATCGTCCCGGGCTGGTGCTCCTCGCGACGCGCGGCCGCGCTGCGGATCTCACCTTCGGCGGTTCCGTCGGACTCACCCTCGACGTCCACCAGGCCATTGGTCTGGTCGAACGGCTGCCCCGGCGCGCGATCCGTGCCGACGGCTGCGGAGCCAGCCATGACTCCAGTGCCTGTCTCCGCGCCGCCCGCCGCCGTCGTGCTGGCGACCGAATCGGCCGGAACATGCTGTATCGGTGTGGGCTCGACTGTAACCGGTTGGACTGGAGGGGTCACGGTGACGTCGCGGGTCTCGGCCGTGTCCTTGTCCTTGCCCGCGTTCATCGCAGCAGCGGCGCCGGCGACGGCTGCGACGCCCAACCCTGCGGCCATCTTGCCGGAGATGCCGGCCTTGCCAGAGTCGCCGCGTGAGGCCCCCGCATCTTCGACTCCCGGGGTGCCTACGGTTGCGCCCTCGTTGACCGACTCGCGCCAGGCGCCGCTGGCGTAGCCTGCATCTTCAATGAACTCCTTAAACCGTTTCAGGTCAGCTTCTGCCTGGCGGTCAACGACGTGTAGCTTGTCGCCGACCTTTTCGATGAAACCCTCGGGGTCGTATTCGAGGGTGAGCCGCAGCGAGGTCTGGCCGCCTCCGACATCTTCGAAGTCCACTGCCCCGGCGTTGGTGGCGCCTTCCGTGGCGGCCCAAGCAACCTTGCGGTCCGGGATCTGCTGCAGGATCTTCGCGGTCCACTGCCTGCGGACTCCGGCGATTTCCGCTACCCATTCCAGCCGGTCATCGCTGGTCTGCTTCACGCTCTTTACCCCGCCCATGAAATGGGGGAATTCTTCGAACTGCGTCCACTGGTTGTAAGCGGTGCTCACCGGCACGTTTACCAGAATGCGCTTTTCCACCTTCGTGCTCATCACATCTCCTTCGAGAGTAGAACCTGAACTGATGAAGGACCCGATCAATTCATCAGCATGCTTAGCATATCGTCCGGGTCAAGCTTGAGGTCAAGTTTGAGCGGGCAGGCCGGCCTCTGCGCATCGTCGGTCAACAGCGGGAGCCCGGTCCCCGCCAAAGGCCGTGTCCAGCATGGCGGGATGTGGATATGGGCGGCATGGCCACCAACAGACGCGTCGCCGACGCAGTCGCCGTCTGCATCAAGCGTGGTGGGTGGTGCGCGCGCCCGTCCCACTCGAGAAACGCACGACGCCCCTCGGGTGCCGTCACCTACTCGAGGGTCCAACTTAGCCCCGTCGTGCGGCAAAAAAGCTGCTGAAATGTTTGTCTTGAACGATTGACTTGAACTCCTGTCCATGTCAAAGTTTGTGGGAGAAACAAGGTGATTCGCATCACATCAGCAGGGCTCGATGCGGAGCTTGGCCGATGGCAAAAACAGGGTTCGGGTTTTGCGAGGTGATCCCTCATGGAGCCCCACTCGAAGTTCTAGCCCGATTCTCAACGCAGTCTTACAGGCAACAAAGATTGAACAGCTCTGACAAAGATGACGAGCCCTCAAATCTTTCACAACACTATTCA
>JBDTQQ010000106.1:0-7276 GCA_039932075.1 Pseudarthrobacter sp.
ACGACGCCCTTCTGAGCTATCAAAAGGGCCGCGCCGGGGCAGTCGATGTGTGGTTCGTGGGTGGGGATTACCCGAAGCGGCCGGAAACGTAGTCTTCGGTGGCCTTCTGGGTGGGGTTGCTGAAGATGTTCTGGGTGTTTCCGTATTCGATCAGCTTGCCCGGCTTGCCGGTGCCGGCGATGTTGAAGAACGCCGTCTTGTCCGAGACGCGCGCGGCCTGCTGCATGTTGTGCGTCACGATCACCACGGTGTACTGGTCCTTGAGTTCATTGATGAGGTCCTCAATGGCCAGCGTGGAGATGGGGTCCAGTGCGGAGCACGGCTCATCCATCAGGATCACTTGCGGCTGCACGGCGATGGCGCGGGCAATGCAGAGTCGCTGCTGCTGGCCACCTGACAGGCCGGAACCTGGCTTCTCCAGCCGGTCCTTGACCTCGTTCCAAAGGTTGGCGCCCTGCAGCGAGCTTTCCACCAGTGCGTCGGCTTCACCCTTGGAGATCTTCTTGTTGTTCAACTTCACGCCCGCCAGTACGTTGTCCCGGATGGACATGGTGGGGAACGGGTTGGGCCGCTGGAAGACCATGCCGATCTGCGAACGGACGGTCACCGGGTCAACGCCGGGTCCATAGAGGTTGTCGCCGTCCAGCAGGACTTCACCTTCAACGCGGGCGCCGGGCAGCACTTCGTGCATGCGGTTCAGGGTGCGCAGGAACGTGGACTTGCCACAGCCTGAGGGACCGATGAAGGCCGTCACGGACTTGGCCTCGATGGCGATGCTGACATCCTCCACGGCGAGGAAATCGCCGTAGTACACGTTCAGGTCTTTGACGTCGATGCGCTTAGACATGATGTTCCTTCACTTGCTGGGGGTACGGATTGAAGTCTAGGGTTTGGTCGCGAGGACCGGAATGGCCTGCCGAAAACTTTTTCAGCGCCCCGTCTTGGGGGCAAAAATCCTGGCGATCAGGCGGGCACCGAGGTTCAGGATCATCACCAGGATGATGAGCACCAAGGCCGCGCCCCAGGCCCGCTGCGAGGACGGATCAGGGTTGGCCGGCGACGTGGGGTTCAGGATCTGCGTGTAAATGAAGGTCGGCAGCGAAGCCATCCAGCCGCCAAACACGTTGTTGTTGATGCTGGTGGCGAAACCGGCGGTGACCAGGATGGGGGCGGTCTCACCGATGACGCGGGCGATCGCGAGGGTGACGCCGGACGCGATGCCGGAGATCGCCGTCGGAATGACCACCTTCACGATGGTGCGCCACTTCCGTACGCCCAGCGCGTACGCCGCTTCACGCAGTTCGTTGGGGACGATCTTCAGCATTTCCTCGCTGGAGCGCACCACCACCGGGATCATCAGCACGGAAAGGGCGACGGCGGCGACGGCGCCGGTTTTGGTGCCGGGTCCAACCACGGCGAAGAAGAAAGCGGCGGCGAAAAGGCCGGCCACGATGGACGGGATGCCGGTCATGACGTCCACGAAGAACGTGATGGCACGGGCCAACCTGCCGTCGTTGCCGTACTCCACCAGATAAATTGCGGTCAGCAGGCCCACGGGCACGGAGATGAGGGTGGCTACGAGCGTGATCTGGACCGTACCCACGAGCGCGTGGTAGATGCCGCCGATCACCGGAGCACCCTCTTCCACGGCCTTGTTGTCGTAGACGCCGGTAACACCGTTCATGGAGCTGGTGAGGAAGCCGGGAGAGATCAGGCCGGGAATGCCGTTGACCAGCACGGTCCAGATGACGGAGATCAGCGGGAGCAGGGCGATGAGGAACGAACCCACCACCAGGCAGGTGGCCAGCTTGTCCTTGGCCTTCCGGGACCCTTCAACAATGGCGCTCCAGCTGACCAGGCCGACGGCGAAGAGCAGGGCCGAGACGATTCCCCAGCCGAAAGCATTGAACCCGATCAGTGCCAGGATTGCGGCGCCGATGATGAGGGCGGCCGCCAGGACAACGTACGGTGCGAACGCGGGCAGCTGGCCCTTGGTGAGGGCTGAGCGCTTGCTGCGCACCGGGGTGAGAGTGGAGGTCATTTAGTTGGCTCCCGAGAATTCTTTGTGCCGGCTGATGATCCAGCGGGCGATCATGTTCACGGCAAGCGTGATGAGGAACAGGACCAGGCCGGCCGCGATCAGGGTGCTGACCTTGAGGCCGCTCGCTTCAGGGAAGTTCAGCGCGATTTCGGCCGCGATGGTCTGGTTGCCGGACGTAATCAGGCTGGCGGTCAGCGCTCCCGAAGAGAGCACCAGCGCCACGGCCATCGTCTCGCCGAGCGCGCGGCCCAGGCCAAGCATGACGGCGCTGATGATGCCGGGGCGGGCGAATGGCAAGACCGACATCTTGATCATTTCCCAGCGCGTGGCACCGAGGGCCAGGGCGGCTTCCTCATGCAGCTTGGGGGTCTGCAGGAAGATTTCGCGGGTCAGGGACGTGATGATGGGCAGCACCATCACCGAGAGCACAATGCCCGCTGTAAGGATGGTCTTGCCGGTGGCCGAAGCGGGGCCCTCGAAGATAGGCAGCCAACCCATGTTCTCGGCCAGCCAGTTGTACGCCGGGGAGATTTCCTTGGCGAGGAAGGCTGCGCCCCAGGCGCCGTAGATCACCGACGGAATGGCTGCCAGGAGGTCAACCACGTAGCCCAGGCCGGTGGCGAGCCCGCGCGGCGCGAAGTGCGAGATGAACAGGGCCACGCCGATGGCGACGGGCGTGGCGATCACCAGTGCGATGACTGCGGCGATGAGCGTGCCGATCACAATCGGCCAGATGTAGGCGAAGAAGCCTGCTCCGCCCTGGATTTCTGCGGCCGGGGCTGTCAACGCCGGAATGGCCTGCACAACAAGGAACAAGGCCACGCCGAACAGGACGGCGAGGATGAGGCACCCGGCAGCAAGGGCGGCGCCGGAAAAAATCTTATCCCCGGCGCGGCCTGCGCCCTGGGAACTGCTCAGGGAGGTGGCGGTCATTCCAGACCCTTCGGTTTGTGGGTGGTGCCAAAATCTAGCTTACAAAGCCAAGTTCCCCACCCCGCCTTTCGGCGTGGCGGGGAACGTGGTTTCAGGGGCAGGTACTAGGACTTGACCTTGATGGATTCGATGGCCTTGGTGGCCTTCTCGGCGAGAGCCGAGGAGAGCGGCGCGGACTTCGCGGAGTCAGCAGCTGCCTTCTGGCCAGCGTCGGAGACTACGTAGCTTTCGAAGGCCTTGACCAGGTCAACGGTTTCCTGCTTGTCGTAGGTGGTGCAGACAACGTGGTAGGAAACCAGGACCACCGGGTAGGCGCCCTTTGCCGTGGTCTTGCGGTCCAGCTTGATGGCGACGTCGTTGGCGGAGCGGCCTTCGACGGGCTTGCCGGCTTCAACAGCCTTGGCGGCGGCGTCGGCGGAAATCTTGACGAACTCCTCGCCAACCTTGATCGAAGCGGCGCCGAGCTTGCCGCCCACTGCGGAGTCATCCGCGTAGGTCACGGCGCCCGGGGTGTCGGTGACGGTCTTGACAACGCCGGAGGTGCCCTTGGCGTTCTCGCCCTGCAGGGTTGCGGGCCATACGCCGGAAGCCTTGTCGGTCCAGACATCGGCAGCAGCAGCGGCGAGGTACTCGGTGAAGTTGGTGGTGGTGCCGGAGTCGTCAGAGCGGTTGACCGGGGTGACCTTGGTGGCCGGGAGGGTAACGCCCGGGTTCAGGGCGGCGATGGCCGGGTCGTTCCAGGTAGCAATCTGGCCACGGAAGATCTTGGCCACAGTGGTGGCGTCGAGCTTCAAGTCGGTGACGCCGGGGAGGTTGAAGGCCACTGCGATCGGGGAGATGTAGACCGGGATGTTGATGGCGCCTTCGGGGCCGCACTGGGCCTTGGAGCTGGCCAGCTCTTCATCATTGAGGTAAGCGTCGGAGCCGGCGAACTGGGCCGAGCCGTCGATGATGGCCTTGCGGCCTGCGCCGGAGCCGTCCGGGGAGTACTGCACGGTGGCGCCGGAGTTGGCGGCGGCGAAACCGGCCTTCCAGGCGTCCATGGCTGCGCCGGTCGAGGAAGCGCCGATGCCGGTCAGCGTGCCGGTGACCTTGGGGCCGCTGGCAGACTGGGTGCCAGCAGGCGTGTTGCCGGTGGCGTTGTCTGAACCGCAGGCGGTGAGCGCGAGAGCGCCGGCCGCGATAACAGCAATAGCCGCGTGGCGGCCGAAACGGAGTGCCTTCACTAGATGTGTACCCCTTCCAGGGATATTCAATAGCGGACAGGGCCGGAGACGCCCTGCAGCTCGATGCGTACGTTTTGTACCTTCATCGAATTTAGGTGCGGCAGGTAAAGGGATTGGCTGCCGAAAGTGAACAGAACATGAACGGCAGCGACATTTTGTCTTACAACTGTAGCGTCACCATTGCGCAGGTCACACGTGCGGCCGTAGGGGACCTCCTGCAAATAGACTGAACGGCATGGCCGCAGCAGCAGGACTTTCAGCAAGCAGGCGATTCCTGCGCGGTCGAATCCGCACGGGCCTGATCCGGAGCCGGAATTCCCTGCTCCCCGCGGTCCAGATGACCGCGTGCGCTGTGGGTGCCTACGCCTTCGCCGAGTACGTGCTGGGCCATTCCGGTCCCCTCTTTGCAGCCACCTCGTCACTGATTGCCTTGGGCTTCTCGAGGGATCCCCGCCTGCGCCGCGTCATGGAGGTGGGCTTGGGCTGCACCATCGGCATCGCCGTTGGTGATCTGCTCCTGCACTGGCTGGGCAGCGGAATCTGGCAGGCCGCCGTCGTACTTCTTTTCTCCATCCTACTGGCCCGCTTTCTGGACAGCGGCACCATCTTCACCACCCAACTGGGCCTGCAGTCCCTGCTGGTGGTGCTGCTGCCGGCGCCCGACGGCGGGCCCTTCACCCGGAGCCTGGATGCCGTGGTGGGCGGACTGTTCGCCCTGCTGGTGACCTTCCTGATCCCGAAGGACCCGCGCCGGGAGCCGCGCGACGATGTCCGGAAGATCCTGCACGAGCTCGCCGAGGTGCTCCGCGAGTGCGCCTCCGCCCTGACGCAAAGTGATTCCACCCAGGCCTGGCACGCCCTCATCCGGGGCCGCAACTGCCAACCGTTGGTGGACCGCATGCGCCAGTCGCTGCGCGCCTCCAACGAGGTGGCCACCCTGGCGCCTGCCTACCGCCGGCACCGGGACGAGCTGGACCAGCTGGACAGCTCCCTTGACTTCATTGACCTGGCGCTCCGCAACAGCCGCGTCTTCGCGCGGCGGTTGACCAGCGCCATTAACCATGCGGCCCTGTCCGACGAGGCCACCGAGAACATCGCCGAAGTCCTCGAAGAAACCGCCGCGGCCATCGATGAACTGTCGCTGGGCCTCGCTGAGACGCACGACGGCGTCCGCCGCGCCCATCTGCGCACGGCGCGGCTGGAACTTAGCGAGATTGCGCTCCGGCTGCATCCGAAGCTGCTGGAGGTCCAGCGGCTGGAGGGTGAGACTGTGGTGATGCTGTTCCGGCCCCTCATGGTGGACCTCTTGGAGGCCACCGGGATGGATTCGCGCGAGGCCCGGGACGTGCTGCCGGGCCTGTAACCGGCTGGCCGCCGTCCATTCCTGCAGGGTTCCCTGGCCGAGACTGCGAGGTTAGGGGCGGGCGGGGAGAATGTCGGGGCCCGCAAGTAGGGTGGAACCCATGGCAACAAAGACTTCCCGCGCTTCCAAGGCGCCTGCATACAAGTGCGCAGAATGCGGCTGGACAACGGTCAAGTGGGTGGGGCGCTGCGGCGAGTGCCAGGCGTGGGGCAGCGTTGAGGAAACCGGTGCAGCCGTGGCGCGTACGACGGCGGCAACTACAGTTCTGGAACCGGCGCGGCGGATTGCCGAGGTAGACGCCACCACCGCGGCGTTCCTGCCCACCGGCGTGGACGAACTGGACCGCGTCCTGGGCGGTGGCCTGGTCCCCGGCGCCGTGATTCTGCTGGCCGGAGAGCCGGGTGTGGGCAAGTCCACGCTGCTGCTGGATGTCGCAGCGAAGTTCGCCCGCACGGCGCAGGACGTCCTGTACGTCACTGGCGAGGAGTCCGCTGCCCAGGTGAAGCTGCGCGCGGAGCGGATCGACGCCGTCGCGGATTCCCTGTATCTGTCAGCTGAGACGGACCTCGGCCAGGCACTGGGGCAGGTGGAAAAAATTGAGCCGCGCCTGCTGATTATGGACTCGGTCCAGACCCTGAGCAGCGCGGACGTGGACGGCAGCGCGGGCGGGGTGTCGCAGGTTCGTGAAGTGGCGGCCTCCATCATCGCGGCGGCCAAGCGGCGCAATATGACCACGCTGCTGGTAGGCCATGTGACCAAGGACGGGTCCATCGCAGGGCCGCGGCTGCTGGAACACCTGGTGGACGTGGTGTGCCAGTTCGAGGGCGAACGCCATTCCCGGCTGCGCATGCTGCGCGCGGTGAAAAACCGCTACGGACCTACGGACGACGTCGGCTGTTTTGACTTGAACGAGAAGGGCATCGAGGGCCTCACCGACCCCAGCGGGCTGTTCGTCAGCCGGACGAAGGAGCCCGTTTCCGGCACGTGCATCACTGTGACCATGGAAGGGCGCCGGCCGTTGCTGGCGGAGGTGCAGTCGCTCTTGGCCGAGAGCCCCAATTCGCAGCCGCGCCGGGCCACCAGCGGTTTGGACAGCTCGCGGGTTTCCATGCTGCTGGCCGTCCTGCAGCAGCGTGCGGGGTGCTTGTTGCACAAGGACGATTCCTACGTGGCCACAGTGGGCGGTGTGAAGCTCAGCGAACCCGCCACGGACCTTGCTGTTGCGTTGGCAGTGGCTTCGGCCAAGGCGCGAAAGCCACTGCCCATCCGGCTGATCGCTTTCGGTGAAGTGGGTCTGGCCGGCGAGGTCCGGCCAGTGCCCGGCATCAACCAGCGAATCCAGGAAGCACACCGTCTCGGCTTTACCCATGCCGTGGTTCCGGCCAGCCACAACGGGCCAGGACCCGTGCCCGCGGGGTTCTCCGTCCGCGAGGTGGAGCACCTTACGGAGGCGCTGAGCCTGCTGATCGGTTAGGTGCCGGAACGCCGTCCTGACGGGCTGACCGATCTGACTGAACGCCGGGACCTGGCGAGGAGTCCGAAACCCTGACGCCGAGGACCGGGCCCCGGCTATCCGGTTGGAGGTTGAGCAGGACTTGCCTGATTCGGCGGAGTGTTTGGCGGTGGTGAAGGCCTCGAGCCCCTGGCTGAGCGGGTAGTCGTGGGTGATGACGGGGCCGATGTGGAGGGTGCCGTCGGCGAGGGCGGTGATGA
>JBDTQQ010000107.1:0-7255 GCA_039932075.1 Pseudarthrobacter sp.
GACGCGGCGGCAATCCCACCCGTGACGCCCTGCAGGAGCAGCTCGCGGCGCTCGAAGGGGGCACCCACGCCTACTCCTTCAGCTCCGGCCTCGCAGCCGAGGACTCTCTGATCAGGGCGCTGACCCGGCCCGGCGACCACATTGTCCTCGGCAACGACGCCTACGGTGGCACCTACCGGCTCATCAGCCGCGTCCTGGGCGAGTGGGGAATCGGCAACACCCCCGTGGACATGGCGGACCTGGATGCGGTGCGCAAAGCCGTGGCAGCGAACAAGACCCGCTTCGTCTGGGTGGAAACTCCGTCCAACCCGCTGATGAAGATCACCGACATCGAAGCGCTCGCCAAAGTGGCGCACGACGCCAGGGCCCTCCTGATCGTCGACAACACTTTTGCGTCGCCCTACCTGCAGAATCCGCTCGCCCTGGGTGCCGACGTCGTGGTGCACTCCACCACCAAGTACATCGGCGGGCACTCCGACGTGGTGGGCGGCGCGATTGTTGTTAACGACGCGGAGCTCGCGGAGAAGATCGGCTTTGTGCAGTTCGCCGTGGGCGCGGTGTCCGGGCCCATGGACGCCTTCCTCACCACCCGCGGCCTGAAAACTCTCGGCGTGCGGATGGACCGGCACAGCGATAACGGCCAGGCCGTGGCCGAATGGCTGCTGCAGCGCCCCGAGGTGGAGGCTGTGCTGTACCCGGGCCTGCCTTCGCACCCCGGCCATGAGCTGGCCAAGAAGCAGATGAAGAAGTTCGGCGGCATGGTGTCAGTCCAGTTCAAGGGCGGCGAAGCGGCGGCCCGCACCGTTGCGGAAAACACCTCCGTGTTCACCCTTGCGGAGTCGCTGGGCGGCATCGAATCACTGATGAACTACCCGTCGGAGATGACGCACGCCTCGGTCAAAGGCACGGAGCTGGCGGTTCCGGTTAACCTGATCCGGCTCTCCTGCGGCATCGAGGACGTGGAGGACTTGATCGCGGACTTGGACCACGCGTTCACGTTCCTGAAGTAACTTTGCTTTCCAGATAACGCACCCTGGCTTTCTTCAAGAAAGTTAGCTAGGGTGCCTTTATGGCACTCCGATCCGACTGGTCCCAACGCAACTGCAGTATGGCACGTGGCCTCGACATCCTGGGCGACCCGTGGACCATGCTGGTACTCCGCGAAGTCTTCTTTGGCAACGGGCGATTCGACGCCATGAAGTCCCGGCTGGCGGTGGCCGACTCGGTGCTCACCAAGCGTCTGGCAGGCCTGGTGGAGTCCGGGCTGCTGGCGAAAAGGACCTACGACGACGGCGGCCGCCCGCGCCAGGAGTACGTCCTGACACCCAAGGGGGAGGACGCCCTTCCGGTGTTGAACGCCGTGGTGATGTGGGCGGAAAAGCACCTTCCGGCCCCGTCCGATCAGGCCCATATGTTCGTGATCCACTCCGGCTGCGGCCAGCGGACCAGCTCCGCGGACACGTGCACCGGGTGCGGGGAGCGGTTGACCGCCGCGAACACCAGCTGGCACAGCCTCACCCGCTCGGAAGCTCCGGTCGAACTTGCGACGGCCGCGGCATGAGTGGCACCGGGACGGCACGCCGGCGGCGCCTTCACCCGGCCTGGATCGTCGCCGGCGTCGCTTTCCTGGCACTCGTCGGAGCGGCGGGCTTCCGCGCGGCGCCGGGTGTGCTGATGGTGCCGCTGCAGCAGGAGTTCGGCTGGTCCACCACGGTCCTCTCGGCCGCCGTGAGCATCAACCTGGTGCTGTTTGGTCTCACAGCTCCCTTCGCCGCCGCCCTGATGGAACGGTTCGGCATCCGAGCCGTCACCGCCACGGCCCTGGTGATGATAGGTGCCGGCAGCGCACTGACGGTCCTGGTCAACCAGTCCTGGCAGATCCTGCTCACGTGGGGGCTGCTGATCGGTCTGGGCACGGGTTCGATGGCGCTCGTCTTCGCCGCCACCATCGCCAACACTTGGTTCGCCAAGAGCCGGGGCCTGGTCATCGGCATCCTGACCGCCGGCAGCGCCGCGGGCCAGCTTGTGTTCCTGCCGTTCATCGCCATGCTGGCCCAGGAACCTGGCTGGCGGCAGGCCTCGTTGCTGATTGCCGCCGGTGCGCTGGCGGTGGTTCCGTTGGTGCTGAAGTTCCTCAAAAACTCACCGGCCGACGTCGGCGTGTTGCCTTATGGCGAAACGGAACCTGAGGAGGGAGCGGCTGCCGCCCCTGCCGCGGCAAGCGGACGCAGCAGCAACGCCGCCGTCCGCGCCCTCCAGGTCCTCAAACGGGCCAGCCGTGAGCGCACGTTCTGGGCGCTCGTGGCGGGCTTCGCGATCTGCGGTGCCACCACGAACGGCCTGATCGGCACCCACTTCATCCCCTCCGCGCACGATCACGGGATGCCTCAAACCACAGCGGCCGGGCTGCTCGCCGTCGTCGGGATCTTCGACATCCTGGGGACCATCGCCTCCGGCTGGCTGACCGACCGCTACAACCCCAAGGTCCTGCTGGCCGTTTACTACCAGTTCCGGGGGATTGGCCTGCTGGTGCTGCCGCTGCTCCTGAGCGCCACCATCCAGCCGAGCATGATCGTGTTCGTGGTGATCTATGGCCTGGACTGGGTGGCCACCGTGCCGCCCACCGCTGCGATCTGCCGCAAGGCGTTCGGCGCAGACGGCAGTGTGGTCTTCGGCTGGGTCTTCGCCGCGCACCAGCTGGGTGCGGCCGCCGCTGCCCTCGGTGCCGGTGCCCTCCGTGATTCCACCGGTGAATACACCTACGCCTGGTTCGGCGCGGCCGCCATGTGCACCGTCGCCGCCGTCATCAGCGCCACCATCCGAAAGGACAAAGTGGGCAACGAACCTGTCCCGGTGGCCGCGTAACCACGTCAGGAACGTGCGGCCTACCGGAACGCGCCCAGGCCCGTGATGTGCTGGCCCAGGACCAGGGTGTGGACCTCGTCGGTGCCCTCATAGGTGCGGACGGACTCCAAGTTTGCCGCGTGGCGCAGCGGCGAATAGTCCAGGGTGATGCCGTTGCCGCCGAGGATCGAGCGGGCTTCGCGGGCGATCCTGATGGCCTCGCGCACGTTGTTCAGCTTCCCCAGCGAGATCTGCTCCGGCCGCAACCTGCCTGAGTCCTTCAGCCGCCCCAAATGCAGGGCCAGCATGGAGCCCTTCTGGATCTCCAGCAGCATGTTGACCAGCTTTTTCTGCGTCAGCTGGTACCCGGCAAGCGGTTTGCCGAACTGCAGCCGCTCCAGGGAATAAGCCAGGGCAGCCTCGTAGGAATCACGGGCTGCACCCATGGCACCCCAGGCGATCCCGTAGCGGGCTTCGTTCAGGCAGGTGAACGGCCCACGGAGGCCGAACGCGCCCGGCAGCAGCGCTTCAGGTCCCAGCCGGACGCCGTCGAACGTTACATCGCACTGGATGGAGGCCCGCATGGACAGCTTCTGCGCGATCGGTGTGGCGGTGACCCCCGGCGTGCCTGCCGGTACCAGGAAGCCGCGGATGCCGTCGTCGGTTTTGGCCCACACCACCATCACACCCGCCACGGAGGCCAGGCCGATCCAGCGCTTGGCACCGTCCAGCACCCAGCCGGCATCGTCGCCGGTGCCGTCTCTGCGGGCGAAGGTAGCCATGGAGGACGGGTCCGAGCCGGCCGTCGGTTCGGTCAGGGCGAAGCAGCCGATTACCTCGCCGGCGGCCATCCTGGGAAGCCATTCCTGCTTCTGGTCTTCGGAACCCCACGTGTGGATGGCCGTCATGGCCAGGGAGCCCTGCACGGAAACGAACGTGCGGATGCCCGAGTCGCCGGCCTCAAGTTCCATGGCGGCAAGACCGTATTCTACGGCGGATCGGCCAGGGCAGCCGTACCCTTCCAGATGCATCCCCAGGACGCCCAGTTCGCCGAGTTCGGGGGCCAGCTCAAGAGGGAATACGGCATCGTCGTACCAGCCGCCGATGTTGGGTTTGATGCGCTGGTCGGTGAAGTCGCGGATCCGTTGCCTGAGCTCCAGCTCGCCAGGTGTCAGCAGGGAATCGAGGGCCAGCACGTCGGAGGGGTCCGGCATGGTGGCCGAAGCGTCATTGCTCATGGACAAATCCTAGGCGGAGGCCGACGTCGAACGCGTGTTCGCCCCGGTTGGCTTCCCCGTGAAGTACCCCCGCGTGGACGGCAGGAACCGGCAGACGACGGCGAGCACCATGCCGAGGGCCAGGAGCACCACACCGCTGATGAAGGCTCCGCCCACGCCGAAGATCTGCGTGTCGCCGTAGGCCGGATCCCACATCTGGACCGCGGAAATGAAAAACGCCGCGGTCAGGATCAGGGCGCCAACGAGGGGAAGGGCACCCCGGAACCAGAAGTTTCGGGCCGATTCGCGGAGCGTGCCCCGGAAGTACCAGACGCAGGCGAAACCCGTCAGCGCATAGTAGAACGCAATGAAGAGGCTGATGGCACTGATCGAATCGGACAGCAGGTTTTCGCTGAGGAAGCTCATGGCCACGTAGTACGCCACGGCGGCGGCGCCCATGACCTGGGTGGAGAAACCCGGGGTCTGGTTGCGGGGGTGGACTGCGCCGAACTTTGGCGGAAGCGCGCCGTGCACGCCCATCGACAGCGTGCCGCGGGCCGTCGGCAGGATTGTGGTCTGCGTGGAGGACAGGACCGAGGCCAGGACGGCCACGATGATCAGCCAACCCCATGGACCGAGGACCACGTCCTTCATGGCCAGGAACACGTCGCTGTGGTTGGCCTCGTTGCCCAGGCCGATCCCCTCGGTGCCCACGGTGGCATACATCATCACCAGGAGGGCCACCGAGACGTAGATGGCCACGAGGACAAAGGCTGAGATGACGGCGCCGCGCCCGGGGGTGGTGGACGGATTCTCGGTCTCCTCGTTGACCGCGAGGCAGGTGTCCCAGCCCCAGTAAATGAACAGCGCCAGGAGCGATCCGTGCACCACCGCACCGGGGTCGGCAAAGGCGCCGGCCGGGTTAAACCACTCGACGTCGAACGCCTGACCTTCCGGAGCCCCGCCCGCGATCCGCACAATGATCGCCAGTGCAAAAATCCCCAGCGACACGTACTGCACATACGTCAGGACCCGCTGGACATGCTCGCCGAGCCGGATGCCCCGGTAGTTCACCAGGGTCATGAAGGCAATAAACAGCACACCGGTGGCCGTGACCACCAGCTTGTTCTGGGCCAGCGAACCGTCGCCGATCAGCAGCCACAGGTACTGCCCGGCCACCTGCGCCAGGTTGGCCAGGACCACGATGCCGGCCAGGGCCACGCCCCAACCGCCCAGCCAGCCGGCCCAGGGGCCGAACGCCCGGCGGGACCACGTGAACGTGGTGCCGCAGTCCGGCATGGCACTGTTCAATTCCCGGAACGCGTAGGCGATGAAGAGGACCGGGATGAAGCCGAGGACCAGGATCAGGGGAGTGTAGTTGCCGTTGACGGCCACGATCAGCCCCAGCGTGGCGGCGAGCGAATACACGGGCGCCGTGGATGCCAGTCCCAGCATGACTGAATCGCCAAGGTCCAGGATTCCTGCCCGGAGTCCCTTGGCCGGGACGGCACCCCCGGACGGTCCGCCGGAGCCGCCGCCCGCCGTCGTGGTCTCCGCGCTCATGGTGCCACCGGGCTCGGAAGTGTCAGGGGGCTCATAGCGCGATACCTGCTTTGCTGGAGTGGGCCTGCGCCGAAAGCGGCGCCGGCGCGTCAATGGTGTTGGGCACAAAACGGCAGAAGTAATCGGTGATAGGGCCATCCGATTCGCGGATTCCGCAGCCTACGGACTCGCCGTCCACAACCCAGAGGCCCAGGACGGGGTGGTTGCCGTCGAAGTCCGGCAGGGAATGGAACTGCTGATAACACCAGCCCTCACGGCCGTAGCCGCCCGGCTGCTCCAGGCTGATTCCCTGGGCATGGATCTTGATGTTGTCGCCTTCGCGCCCGTGCAGCGGCTTGGCCACCCACTCCTTCAGCGGTCCGGGCTCGTTGAGATAGGCGGGCAGCAGGTTGGGATGGTCCGGGTACAGATGCCAGAGCGCGGCCAGCAGGGCCTTGTTGGAGAGCAACATCTTCCAGGCGGGCTCCACCCAGCGGGGATTGTGGGCACGCTGCAACAGCCGGTGCCCGAACGGCTCCTTCATCATCAGCTCCCACGGGTACAGCTTGAACATGGTGCTGATCATGTAGTTGTCCAGGTCCACAAAGCGGTTGAGGTTGGGATCCCAGCCGATATCTGACATGTTGATGCCGATGGTGGTCCAGCCCGCCTGGCTGGCAACATCGCGCATGTATGCGGCCGTCATCCAGTCCTCGCCGGATTCCTCGGCCTCGGAGTGGGCGACGTGAAGGGTGCTCATCCCGGTGCGGTACTGCATCTTCTTCCACTGCCGGATCAGGGCCTCGTGGATGCCGTTCCACTGGTCCTTCGCAGGGAACACGTCCTGCAGCCAGAACCACTGCGCGACGGCGGCCTCGATCAATCCCGTGGGAGTGTCGGCGTTGTACTCCAGCATCTTGGCCGGCCCGCCCTGGCCGTCATAGATGAAGTCGAAGCGCCCGTAGATGTCCATGTCCCCGGCCTGCAGCGATTCGGCGGCGAGCTCCAGGGCCTGCGGGCCGATGCCGATGTTCCCCATGGCGCCGGTGGCCATGAACTTCGCCGCCTCCAGGCACATCCTGTGCATGTCCTCGGCCTGGACCTCGAGGGACTCCACCTCATCGAGGGTGAATTCGTAATAGGCGGACTCGTTCCAGTATTCGATCTTCCGGCCGTCGGGCATGGTGGTGGTGGAGAAGACCAGGCCCTGCTCTTCGATCTTCTGCTTCCAGTCAGGCCTGGGCTCCGATAACAACCGCTTCACGCCTAGCCCCCCGTGCTTCCGCCCTTGGAGCTGCTGCCAAAGCCGCCCCTGCTGACCGTGCCACCCTTGGTGCTGTAGCCGGTGGAGGCCTTGGCGCCGCTTGGCACCGTTCTGGTGAAGTTGGGTGCCGTGGACCTGTTCTGGCCCACCGCAGGCACGCTGGCGCCACGGGAGTAGAAGTACCAGGCGTAGAGCGCGCCGCTGCGGCCTGCCGAGCTGTTGCACTGGGTGTCCTCCACGCGCTCGCCTGTCTCATCGTTGAAACAGACCTGCGCGTACTCGGGCTCGTCCTCGTTGCTCGCCACGATGGCGGTGATGGTGCCGGCGAGCAGCGCGGTGACGCCGAGGCCCACCACTAGCGTCCGGCGCTGGGAGCGCTTCTTGCGGG
>JBDTQQ010000108.1:0-7223 GCA_039932075.1 Pseudarthrobacter sp.
TTTCCTTGCCCTGGTAGCCGGAGAGCAGCTGGATGACCTGCTGGCGGACCCGGTTGAGGTCAGCACCGAGCTTGACGAGCACCTGGGCCGCAACACCCTCACCCTCACGGATGAGTCCCAGCAGGATGTGTTCCGTGCCGATGTAGTTGTGTCCCAGCTGCAGCGCCTCACGCAGGGAGAGCTCCAGCACCTTCTTGGCGCGTGGCGTGAACGGAATGTGGCCGGACGGAGCCTGCTGGCCCTGGCCAATGATCTCCTGCACCTGCTCGCGGACGCCGTCGAGCGAAATGCTCAAGGACTCAAGAGCCTTGGCGGCAACGCCTTCACCCTCATGGATCAGACCCAAGAGGATGTGTTCGGTACCAATATAGTTATGGTTCAGCATGCGTGCCTCTTCTTGGGCAAGCACAACGACGCGACGGGCACGGTCCGTAAATCGCTCAAACATTTCGCCACACTCCTAGCTACAACGTACTTCGATGCTACGTGTCCGATCCCGTCTTGTGGAGCGTGTTCGCCACAGGGGAAACCGTGATGTTTCTCAGGTGTCCTGAATCGCCGCAGCTGGCTGCCGCCGTCGGTATTCCTGGGGGCTCACGCCGTACCGTCTCTTGAAAGCGGGACCGACCGCCCCGGGCAAAGGATCGGAACCGTGCCTCTCATACTGTGCTCATGACTGCCGCCACCGCCGCACTGGCCGGGATCGGGGGACTCTATTATTCCTACGCCTGTTCAGTGATGCCAGCGTCGATTGCCCTTGCCTTTTACACCGCCACGCTGGCCATTAGCGTTGGCGTGAATATCCCGCCCAATATCAGGCTTGGCAACGCTGCGACTTCGGAACATGCCGAAGCCGGCAGAGAATTCTTCGAGCGCCGGTGGACTCAGTGGAACATTTACCGCACCTGGCGGTCACTGGCAGCCTTGGTGGCCCGCTGCATTGCGTGGGGCCAGGCTTTGACAGCCTTTTAGCCCCGGCGTAGGCATTTTGGCCAAGAGCGGCCAACCAAGTTATTCATTTTCCAGCAAAAAACCCTGCACGCTGCGAGGCGAAACAGGGTTCTTTGCGCCCAAAGGGACCAGCCCCTAGGAATTGGCCTTCTGGTAGGCTTCCTGGATTTCAGCCTGAATTCTACCGCGGCTGTTGACCGTGTAGCCGTTATCACGCGCCCACTGACGGATCTGGGCGGAATCATTGCCGCGGGTCTGCGCGGCCTGTTTAGTGCGCGAAGTGCGCCCCGCCGTCGTTTTACGTGCGGCCGCCACGAAACGCTCAAGGCTTGATCGCAGTTCAGCAGCATTTGCCGAAGAGAGGTCGATTTCGTAGCTGGCCCCGTCAAGGCCAAACTGGACATTTTCGTCCGCAGATCCCCCGTCCAGATCATCGACGAGGATGATGTTTACTTTCTGAGCCATTAAATAGTCTTCCTGTTGGAAAGGTGCGGGTTGTCAAAAAAGCAGGATCTCCCTGCAAAAAGTATGACCCTCTTAATGGCAACGCGTCAAAGTCCCAATTGGTTCCTGTGGAAATCCACAGTAAGAACTTTCGATCTATTTACTGGATTCCGAGTCTTGGCCGTTCAAGGGCTTATCGGTTTGTGCATCGGCCTCGGCCTGGGCACGTGCCTCCGCCTGCCGCTCGGATTTATCAGCATTAAAGATCGACTTCATGGCGAACCAGAAGATCAGGCCCACTACTAATGAGGGCAGCAGTACAGCTACATATTCCATAATCAGTGCCCTTCGGGCTTCAGGAGCGGGAACAGGATGGTTTCACGGATACCTGCTCCGGTGAACAGCATGACCAGGCGGTCGATTCCAAGCCCGATTCCGCCCATGGGAGGGGCGCCGTATTCGAGGGCGCGGAGGAAGTCCTCATCCAGTTGCATGGCCTCTTCGTCACCTGCAGCCGCGTGCCGTGACTGTTCGGTGAGCCGCTCGCGCTGGATGACAGGGTCAATGAGTTCGGAGAAGGCGGTGCCGCGTTCCATGCCGCCGATGATGAGGTCCCACGCCTCGATCAGCCGGCCGTCTTCGCGGTGCGGCCGCGCCAGCGGCTGGGCGGACGGCGGGTAATCGTAAACGAAGGTGGGGTTCAGGAGGGTCGGTTCCACGATTTCGCCGAAGAGTTCCACGGCCAGTTTCTCGGCGTCCCATTTCGGGTCCACCTTAACCTCGTGCTTTTCGGCAATTCCGCGCAGCACCTCCACCGAAGTGTCCGGCGTGACTTCCTGGCCAACGGCGTCGGAAAGCCCCGGGTAGATTGAGACCCAGGCCCAGTCGCCGTCGAGGTTAATCTCCCCGGCTTCGGTCTGGAGGGTGCGGCCGGCACCCACGGCGTCGGCAGCGTCGAGGATGATTTCCTTGATGCGGTCAGCCATGACGAACTGGTCCGCCCATGCTTCGTAGCACTCGAGAGTAGTGAATTCGGGGCTGTGGGTGGAGTCCACGCCCTCGTTCCGGAAGACGCGGCCCATATCGTAGACCCGGTCGATCCCGCCCACCACGGCGCGCTTGAGGTACAGCTCGGTGGCGATGCGCAGGGTCATCTTTTGGTCGAACGCGTTCATGTGCGTCTCAAACGGGCGTGCCAGGGCGCCGCCATGCACCAGCTGCAGGATGGGGGTTTCCACCTCGACGTAGTTGTGGCGGTGGAGGCTTTCGCGGATGGAGCGGGTGATCGCGGCCCGGGTGTAGACCATTTCGCGGGCTTCGTCGCGCACCATGAGGTCCACGTAGCGCTGCCGGACCCGGGTTTCCTCGTTCAGTTCCGCGTGCAGCACGGGCAGCGGGCGCAGCGCCTTGGAGGCCATGGACCAGGACTCCGCCATGACGGACAGTTCGCCGCGGCGGGAGGAAATGACCTCGCCCTTGATGAAGACGTGGTCGCCCAGGTCCACTAGGGCCTTCCAGTCGGCCAGCGCTTCCTCGCCCACGTTGGCGAGGCTGAGCATGGCCTGCAGCCGGGTTCCCTTGCCGTCAACGCCGCCCTCCTGCAGGGTGGCGAAGCAGAGCTTGCCGGTGTTTCGCACAAACACAACGCGGCCGGTGACACCCACAACGTCCCCGGTGGTGTCGTCCGCTTCGAGGTGCGCGTACTTGTCACGGATCTCGGTCAGGGAATGTGTGCGCTCAACACCCACCGGGTACGCCTCGGTACCGCGCTCGATTAGCTTGCCGCGCTTCTCCATGCGGATACGCATCTGCTCGCTGGCGTCAAGGGGCTCTGGGGCATTTTTGGGGGCGGGGGTGTTTTGGGAAGTCACAATCCCCAAGTTTACCGGGAGTTCCGCTGACCGGGTTCCGGCGGCCGCCGGGCATAGACTCGGGCTGTGGAGTCGTGGAAAGTTGAAACGGAGGACGGCGGGCGCCTGGACGTACACTCGTTCCTCACCCCCGCTGAACTGGACCCGACGACGGCGGGACCTCCCGGCGTCGTCATGGTCCACGGCACTTTGGTCACCGACGCCCTCTACCGCCCTTTTGCGCGGAAACTTAGTCTCCTGCTGGGCCGCCCGGTGCACTGCTACAACCGGCGCGGCCGGGCGGGCTCCTCGCCGCAGCCGGACGACTACTCGGCAGAAACCGAAATCAGCGACCTCGCTGCGGTCATGGACAAGACCGGCTCAACTGACGTGGTGGCGCACAGCTACGGCGGATTCGTGGCGCTGCAGGCCGCCCGGACCCTGCCGATCGGCAGGCTGGTGACCTATGACGCGGCGGTTTCGCTGTCCGGAAACCTCAGCGACCGGTGGCGGCCCGAGCTTGAGGACGCCGTCACCGCAGGCCAGTTGAACCATGCCTGGGCACACTTGGTCCAGGGCCTGGGCACCGCCGGGCCGCTGTCCTACCTGCCGCTGGGCGCGCTGCGGATGCTGAGCATCCTCTCCGCAAGGACCAACCTGGGGACGGAGATGCGCCAACTCTTGCCCACCGCCGTCAAGGAAATGCGCGCCGTGATCGACGCCGACGCCGAACTCAGCGATTTCGCCGCCCTCACCACGCCCATCCTGATGCTCAGCGGCGGCTGGAGCCCGGCGTACTTCGCCGAGACCGGCCGCCAACTGGCGTCAGCGGTGCCGGCCATCGAGTTCCGCGTGGTCCCCGGGCAGCTGCATGAGGGGCCCATCCGGCCTGGCAAGGGACTGGCCGTGCGGATTGCCCGGTTCATCAACGCCAGCGACGGCCAGATCCAGAAGCTGGGCCGGCGCCGGTAGCGCCCAGCGCCGGTGGAGCGCAGCGGCACGCACCTAGGATGGGAACCGTGAAAGAGCAGGAAGTGCCCACGCACGACGGCGGCAGGCTGGCTTTGTACAGTTACGGCACCGAGGACGCGCCGGGAGAACGCCGCGTGGTGGTGATCGGCGGCGCTTTCCTGACCGCGCTGATCTACCGGCCGTTCTCCATGGCTTTGGCGGACGGCCTGGGCGACGGTTGGGCCGTGGACGTCTACGACCGGCGGGGCCGCGGCAAGTCAACCGAACAGCCGGCTGATTACTCCATGGCCACGGAAATCGCGGACGTCCGCACAGTCATGGAGGCCACCGGCGCCCGCAACCTGCTGGGCCACAGCCTGGGCGGCTCAGTGGCCCTGAACGCCGTGCAGGAGTTCGCGGGAACACCCCACGAGCCGGACAAGCTGGCGGTTTACGACGCCGCTGTGAACATCGAAGGCAGCATCGATACCTCGTGGCTGGAGAGCTTTGAAGCTGCGGTCAACGCCGGCAAGTTGGGGCATGCCATGGCCCACCTGAAAAAGGGAATGCAGCCGGCAACGGCATTGTCCAAGATTCCCGAGCCCGTCCTGGCCGGGCTCATGGCGCTGGTGTCCCGCACCAAGGTCAACAAGATGGCGCGGGAACTGATGCCTACGGGCGTGGGTGAGCTGCGGGCCGCGTACGACGAGGTTGAGCATGCCCGGGACTTCGCCGTGCTGCCCGCCAACACCCATTTCATGGCGGGCGGCAAGAGTCCGAGTTACTACAAGGTCACGGCCCAGCGCCTTCACGCTGCAGTCCCCGGTAGCACGTTCGAACTTTCGCCGAAGGGATTCCACGGCTCCGTTCCGGCGGCGGTGAAGGAACTGGTCACGGACATCGCCGAGTACTTCAGGGGCTGACGCGTTAGGCAGGATGCTCGGCTAGGCTCGGATCATGACGCGCGAGACAATCACGACCCCCGACGGCGGCACTCTGGAGCTCTTCACCACAGGTTCGGAGCTGGCGTCTGCCGGCTCCGGCGTGGTGGTGGTGCACGCCTCCATGGTGACCGCGGCCGATTACACCCGGTTTGCGCAGAAACTCAGCGCCGCTCTGGGCCGTCCGGTGCACACTTTCAACCGCCGCGGCCGGGGTACCTCCTCGCCGCAGGCTGGGGATTACACCCTCGATGCGGACATCCGGGACCTGGACGCAGTCATGAAGCACACGTCCAGCACCGACGTGTTTGGCCACAGTTTCGGCGGCGCGGTGGCCCTGCACGCGGCGCGCACGCTCCCCGTGGAGCGGTTGGCCGTTTACGACCCCGCAGTGTCCGTAAACCACAGCGTCAAGGCCGACTGGACGACGGAATATGAGCGCGCCACTGCCGCCGGAGACGATGACCGCGCTTTGGCCGTCCTGACCAAGGGCCTGGAAACAGGGGCGTTCTCCCGGATGCCGCTGTCCATGCTGACCATCGCCAACAAACTCACCGCCGGCACCCACCTGGGCAAGCAGATGCGGGACATAATGCGCACCGGTGTCCGGGAGATCAAGGCGATCATCGCCGCTGACATGCCTGCCGAGCCGTTCCTGGAGTTGCCGCTGGAAACGCTCATTGTGGTGGGCGAGAAGAGTCCGGCTTACTTCGGTGTGGCATGCGGCCAGATCCACGACGTCCTCTCCGGCTCCAGCTACACCATCCTGCAGGGCTCCGGACACGACGGCGTCCTCCGCGCCCCGGACAAGCTCATCACCGAGCTGAGCGACTTCTTCGCCGGCTGACCCACACCAAAGCAACGCGGGGTCACTTAACGCCCAATTTCGTGGGTCCGAGGGGCGGTAAGTGACCCCGCGTTGCGTCGGAACGAAACCCCGATACCGTGGCAATGTGAACATCCGGATCCTCCTCGGCGCAGCAGCTGTTGCGGCAGCCTCCCTTGTGGGCTGGGGGACCCTTCGCATCGCGAAGACCCTGGTCACCCCGGTGGGCCGGCATCGCGAGCGCATCAGGATTACGGAGTCGGGCGGCGGCACGGTGACACTCCGGGCCAACCAGGACACGCTGGCTCCCGGCGTCTTCAGCCTCTTCTGGGGCCAACGCTCCGGCCATGCCCGCATCGGCCAGGTGTTGTCCAAAGACAGGAAGACCGGCACAGTCACCCGCCGGGTAGAGGCGGTCTACGCAGGCCAGCTTGCGCCTGGCACTTCGGGGTACTGGTCCGGATACGTCTACCCGAGCCCTGCGGCAGCTGGCCTTGCTTTTGCGGACGTCACCCTGCCAGGGCCCGCGCCGGCCTGGCTCATTCCCGGCGCCGACCCCGAGTCCTGGGTTATCCACATCCATGGCCTCGGCGGACGCCGGGTCACCGGACTTCGCACGGCGCCGTTCTTCCATCGGCACGGGTTCACCCAGCTGCTCATTTCGTTCCGCGGAGACGGTGATGCTCCCCCAACCCCGGATGGCAAACATCACCTTGGCGTCAGCGAACTGGCGGACATTGAAGCTGCCTTGGCCTACGCGGCAGGACAGGGTGCTACCTCGATCGTCCTGTCGGGCTGGTCAATGGGTGCCACCATGGCGCTTGCCGCTGCGCACACATCCGAACACCGGCATCTGATCAACGGACTGGTGCTGACCGCGCCCGTCCTGGACTGGCACCAGACGCTGCTCTCCAACACAACGGCGATCCGCATGCCCGCCGCCCTGGCTGCCGGAGCGTCGCGGGTTCTCAGCGGACCCCTGTACCGGTTCATTGGTTTACATCAGCCGCTGAACCTCCAGGCCCTTGTATTCACGGCTGTTGCGCCGCCGGTTCCTGCCATCATCCTGCACGGTGCGGGCGATGCCAGTACGCCGATCCGCATCAGCGAGGACTTCGCCGGCCGATTCCCCGACCACGTCAGCCTGGTCAGGTTCCCTGCCTGCCGGCACACCCAGGAGTGGAACAGCTGGCCGAAGCTGTGGGAAGGTTCAGTGGCCCGCTGGCTGCACAGCAACGCGGGGTCACTTAACGCCCAATC
>JBDTQQ010000109.1:0-7219 GCA_039932075.1 Pseudarthrobacter sp.
TGCCCGAGCCCACCAGCTGCCGCCACTTCGCCCCCTCGCGCCACACGCAGTGATCGCGGTACGCCGTGATGTCCACCCCGGCGGGCGGGGCTGCGATGACCGGGTTCTCAGGCGATTTGCTCCAGCTCAGGAGATCCGCCGATCCCACGGCAACACAGGGCAGCTCCCGCCCCTGGAACCGGCCTGAATAGACCAAAGTGGGTGTACCGCCGTCATTCACCAGTACCCCTGACCAGCAGCCCTCGGCGTCCGGCCCCGCGGATGGCTCCAGCGCTACCGGCTGGTCCGTCCAGGTGATGAGGTCGGGACTGGTGGCGTGGCCCCACCGTATGCGGTGGTGGAAAGCGCCCTCGGGGTTGTACTGGTAGAAGAGGTGGTAGGTGCCGTTCCACTGGCTCACGCCGTTGGGATCGTTGAGCCAGCCGGCCGGAGGCACGAAGTGGAAGCGCGGCCGGAGGGGGTCCGCCTCGGCGCGGGCAACCAGCTCGCCCTGGGGAACCGTGGCGAACGGGTGCGTCAGCTCAGTCATGCGGAGGCATTCTTGTCAGCGGGTTCAGCTGCGAGGGCATGGCCGGCGGATCCAGCCCACGGGCGGTAGAGGTGGCAGCGCACCCAGTGGTTGTTCTCGGCGTCGCCGACGTGGTGGCGCACGGGCTCGTCGGCCGAGCAGGGCTGGTTCGGGTCGCCGTCGAAAGCGCACGCCGTGGAGGCCATGACAGCTTTCCGCAGCTCCGCACGTCGAAGCGGATCGTACGATCCGGCGCGGGCCGGATCCGGGACGGCCGAGACGAGCAGCTGCGTGTACGGGTGAGCCGGATTGGCCAGGAGATCCAAGGACTCGCCTTCCTCCACGAGCTCTCCGGCGAACATGACCGCGGTCCGGTCCGCCAGGTAGCGGGCCGAGGCGAGGTCATGCGTGATGTAAAGCATGGAGATGCCCTGCTCATCGCGGAGCTTGCGCATCAGGTTCAGCACTCCGATCCGGACCGACACGTCCAGCATGGAGGTGGGCTCGTCGGCCAGGATGATCTGCGGTTCAACGGCAAGGGCCCGGGCAATCGCCACGCGTTGCCGCTGTCCGCCGGAGAGCTCGTGCGGGTAAGAGTCCAGCATGTCGGCCTCCAGGCCAACGGTGGTCATGAGCTCATCGAGGCGCCGCTGCGTCTCCTGCCCGGAACCTCGGCCAGTGCCACCTTTGCCATGGATCGCCAAGGACCGTCGTAGGAAGTGCTCGACCCTGTGTGCGGGGTTCAGGGAACCGAAGGGGTCCTGGAAGACCATCTGCAGCTGGGAGCGGAACGCCCGCGAGGCTTGGAATCGGTCGCGTTTGAGGACGTCGACGCCGTCGAGCAGGATCGCGCCAGAGCTCGGCCTTTCGAGCCGGGCAACACACCGGGCAAGGGTGCTCTTTCCGGAACCGGACTCCCCCACAAGGGCCACGATCTCGCCGCGGCCGATGGTCAGGTCGACGCCGTGCAGAGCCCGGACGGACTCACGGGCGAACAGACCACCGATGGGAAACGACTTACCCAGTCCGCGGACCTCGAGGGCCGGAGATTGGAAGGAGATGTCGGAACGCCCGGTGGACAGCACAGAGTGGCTCATCGTGCGGCTCCTTCCAGGATGGTGTTCTCAGCCGTCAGGGCATCGGCACCGAAAGGTGCCACGAGGTGGCCGGGTGCCACCTCGGTGAGGTCCGGGATGTTCCGGAACTTCACGCCGTCGGGCAGGCCGGTCAGCGGAACCCGCGGACCGGTGAGCGGCGGGAACGCGCCCATCAGCGCCTGGGTGTAAGGGTGGCGCGGGTTGGCGTACACGTCCTGGGCCTTGGCGGTTTCCACGATCCGGCCGCCGTACATCACGGCCATGCGGTGCGAGAGCTCCACCATGAGGGACATGTCGTGCGTGATGAAGAGGACAGAGAAGCCCAGTTCGCGCTGGAGCTCCTTGATCTGCGCCATGATTTCCTGCTGCACCACGACGTCCAGCGCGGTGGTGGGCTCATCGAGGATCAGCAGCGACGGCTTGAGCGCCACAGCCATCGCGATCACGGCGCGCTGACGCATGCCGCCCGAAAGCTGGTGCGGGTACGACTTGAGGCGCGCGGGGTCAATCCTCACGAGCTCCAGCAGCTCACCAGCACGCCGCAGCGACTCCTTCTGCGAGCAGCCCACGTGGGTGGTGAAGATGTCCACGATCTGCGCGCCGATGGTCATCACCGGGTTCAGCGAGTTCATGGCCGACTGGAACACCATGGCCACGTCCTGCCAGCGGAAACGCCGCAGCTCCTCGGGGCTCATGGCCAACACGTCCCTGCCCTCGAACGAGACGCTGCCTCCGGCAATCTTCGCCGGATCTTTGAGCAGGCGCATGATCGCGTTGGCGATGGTCGACTTCCCGCAGCCTGACTCGCCCGCGAGGCCGAACACCTCACCAGTGCCGATGCTGAAGGAAACCCGGTCGACGGCGGTGGTGGAGCGGGTGTCGCCGACATACTTCACAGTGAGGTTCTTGACGTCCAGGACGGGCTCGTGGGAGCCAGAGGAGACTTGGGAGATGGTCACTTGGCGGCGCTCCTTTCAAGGTTTGCAGTGGTTTCAACGGCGGCAGGCTTGGGCGCCTTGATCTTCCGCAGCCGTGGGTTGGTGACCTCGTCCACGGCGTAGTTGATGAGGGCCAAGGCGAAAGCGACCAGCGCGATGCAGACACCGGAGGGCACGAACACCCACCAGCTGCCGGTCAGCAGCGCGCCCTCGTTGCCGGCCCAGAAGAGGTTGTTGCCCCAAGAGTTCGTGCTGATGTCGCCCAGGCCAAGGAACTCAAGGCCGGCTTGGGCGCCGATGCCGTAGTTGACGCAGGCCAGCAGGGTGCCCATGACGATCGAAGCCATGTTCGGCAGGATCTCGCGGAACATGATCGAGCCCGCCCGTTCACCGGACACCACCGCCGCAGCCACGAAGTCCTTGGAACGGATAGACAATGCCTGCGAACGCAGCACACGTGCCGAGCCGGCCCAGCCCGTGACCACGAGCACCAGGATCACGGTGCCCAGCCCGGGTGGCAGGAACGCGGCCAGGATGACCAGCAGCGGCAGGCCGGGCAGGAGCAGGAAGACGTTGGTCACCAGGGACAGCGCTTCGTCGATGAACTTGCCGAAGTACGCCGAGGCCAGGCCCACCAGGATGCCGACGAATGTCGACGCCAGGCCCACGGTCAGCCCAACGAACAGAGAGCTCCGGGAGCCGTGGATGGTCAGGGCGAGGACGTCCTGACCCTTGGCTGTGGTGCCCAGCCAGTGCTGGAAAGATGGTTCGAGCGAGGTCATGGCGGTGATCCGCGACGGGTCACCGGGAAACAGCACGGGTGCCAGCAGTGCCAGTGTGATGAACACCAGCAGCATGGCCATGCCGACCAGCGCCTTCTTGTTGGTCAGCAGCCCATGGACGAAGCTGCGGTTGGGCTTGCGGGCAGTCTTGGTTCTGCCGGCGGCCTTGCCGGGTCGCTGCAGAGTTTCGGTTGTCATGGTGGATCCCCTAGTTGCTGCGCACGCGCGGGTCGAGGCGGACGTAGAGGATGTCCACCAGGAAGTTCGCCAGCAGCACGGCTGCGGTGATGGTCAGGAACAGGCCTTGCATGAGCGGGTAGTCCAGGCCTTGGACAGCGTTGAGGAGCTGGTAGCCGACGCCGGGGTACGCGAACACAACCTCGGTGAGGAGCGCGCCGCCCACCACGAAGCCCAGGCCCATGCCGAAGCTCGTGACCGATGGCAGCATGGCGTTCCTGGCTGCGTAGCGGAGCATGATGCGCCTCGGCCGCAGACCCTTGGCCTCCGCCATGGTGATGTAGTCCTCGGAGTTGGTGGCGATCATTGTGTTGCGCATGCCCAGCATCCAGCCGCCGATGGAGACCAGCACGATCGTCAGCGCCGGCAGCACGAGGTGCGCACCGACGTCGCCGATGAACTCCAAGGTGAAGCCGGGCTCCAAGCCGTCCGTGAACGCGTGGCGCATCGGGAACCAACCCAGCACCATGCCGAACAAGTACAGCGCGCCCATCGCGAGCCAGAAATACGGGAACGAGCCGATGAATACCAGCACCGGTGGCAGCGCCGAGTCAATTGCCCCGCCCCGCCGCCAGGCGGCCAGGATGCCGAGCAGGTTGCCCACGACGGCGGCAATTACCAGTGAGGTACCGCCCAGCAGGAGGGTCCAGCCGATCTGCGTGGAGATGACCTCGGTGACCGGGGTGGGGAACCGGGAGATCGAGACGCCCATCTGCCCGGTCAAGATGTTGTGCATGTAGCCGATGTACTGCTCCCAGAGCGGCCGGCTGTCCACCCCGAGCAGCTTGCGCAGGGCTTCGATCTGTTCGGGCTGCATTCTGTCCTGGGAACGGGCGAACATGCGGGAGACGGGGTCACCGGGCATGAAGCGCGGGAGCAGGAAGTTCAGGGTGATGGATGCCCAGAAGGCGATCAGGTAGAAACCCAGGCGGCGCAGGATGAAGCGCACGGTTTCCCTCCATTTTCGGGAGTTGCGGAAGTCTTGGGGCACCCCTGGCGGGGGATGGTCGCCCGCTGGGCGTGCAGTTGCTGCGTGGACCACACGGGCCCCGCGCTCAGGGAGGCGCGGGGCCCAAGGAGGCTAGCTACGCGGTTTCAGCGACGTCAGGACCAGGACAGTGGTGGGTGCACGGACCGAGAGGGTCGCGTACGGGTTGTCCTTGGTGGGCCAGCCGGTGAAACGGGTGTCGTTGAAAGCACCCCATTCCGGGCCGGAGAAGAGCGGGACCAGCGGCGCGACGGCGTCGTACTCCTTCTGGAGCTTGTTCACGATGACCTTCTGCTTGGAAAGGTCGGCCTCGGCAGCGAACTGGGTCAGCAGGGCATCAGCCTTGGTGTCACCGAAGCGGTGGTAGTTGTCGAACGTCTGGGTGCCCACCGGCTTCACGGTTGCCGTACCCATGGAGGTGCTGAAGTACTTGTACGGGCTGGGGTCGTTTGCGCTCCAGACGATGCCGGTGTCGAAGTTGCCCTTCTCGTAGCCGGCGACAACTGCGGCCCAGTCCGGGGAGTCCACCTTGGCGGTGACGCCGACCTCGGCGAGGTTCTGGGAGATCACGTTGGCCACGGACAACCAGTCGGAGGACGACGCACCCACGGAGATCTTGAACTGGAACGGCTTGCCGTCCTTGAGCGTGCGCTTGCCGTCAGCACCCTTGGGGTAGCCGGCCTTGTCCAGGAGGGCGTTGGCCTTCTGGACATCCAGCTTGGTCCAGGTGCAGCTGTCCTTGACCGTGCTGTCCTTCCACGTCTCGTAGTTGCCCGAAAGTCCCGTGCAGTCGGCGGGCTTGGCGTAGCCGTTCATGCCGATCTTGGTGACCTGGTCGCGGTCAACAGCCATGCTCAGCGCCTTGCGGACAACAACATCGTTGAACGGAGCCTTGGTGGTGTTGAGCTGCCAGTTGATCATGGAGCCCGTGGGAGGGAACCAGTACTTCCGGTGCAACGTGTCCTTGGAGATGAACGTCTTCTCGATGTTCGGCATGTACTGCGGAGCCCAGTCCACGTCTCCGCTCGCGGCGGCCAGGTTTGCGCCGTCATTCCCTGCAAAGGCGAGCATCTTGATGCCGGCGATCTTCTGCTTCTCCGGCTGCCAGTAGTGGGGGTTCTTCTTCAGGACGAAGGACTGGGCCTGGAAGCTGGCCACCTCGGTGTAGGGGCCGGTGCCCACGGGCTTGGCGTTGGCGTCCTTCTCCGGGTTGGCGAGGGCAGACCAGATGTGCTTGGGCAGAATGGTCAGCTGTCCGATGTCGGCAAGGGCCGGGGACCAGGGCTTGTTGAAGGTGAACGTGACCTTGTTGGTTCCTTGCGCGGTCACCTTCTCGAGGTAGTCGAAGCCGCCTTTGATCTTCTTCTGGAGCTTGAAGGTGTAGGCGACGTCATCTGCCACGAACGGCTTGCCGTCGGACCACAGCACGCCGTCGCGCAGGGTGAAGGTGATGGACCTGCCGTCTTTGGCAGCCTTCCACTCCGTGGCGAGCCACGGCACGGTGTCACCCTTGGCCGGGTTGAAGATCAGAAGGGACTCGTAGATCGACTGCTGGACCATGGGGTTCACGGTCGGCGCGAACGGGTTGAAGTTCTTCACGAACGTGCCCATGTCCTCGCGGGGGATGGTGAGAAGGGCGTTCGCGTTTGCTCCGGCGCCGGTGCCGCCGGCCTTGTTGACGTTGGCGGCGCAGCCGGTCAGCAGCATTGAGCCCACCGCCAGTCCAGCCGCTGCGATGCGCGCAGGCCTCAGGAATCGGGTTTGTGTCATGATGGTTATCTCTTTCCTATCTTCATCGGTGAGATGACGGGGTGGGTGAGGGTTGCTCTTCGACGTTGATTTCGCGGTCAGACCGAAGAGCGTTCTAGCAGCGGACAGCCGACCAGTTGCTGGTAGGCAGTGATCGGCTGTCCGGCTGTAAGAGCGGCCAGCGTTTGGACTCCAAGGGCGCCCATCTGCTCGAATGGCAAGGCGACCGTGGTCAGCTTCGGCCTGAGGTAGGCCGCAATCAGCTCCTGGTTGTCGAAGCCGATCACGGCGATGTCTCCGGGGATGGTCAGGCCCCGTTCTTTGATGGCGTCGTAAGCGCCCATCGCCATACGGTCGTTGAGGCAGAACAGCGCGGTTGGCCTGTCCTTTTTCGGGTAATGGTCCAGGATTTCGCAGGCGGCCTCGTAGCCGCCGTCCGCCGTCGCATTTCCGGACACCACCAGCGACGGGTCCAGCTCCAGCCCGGCGCCGGCGAGTGCCTCCCGGCACCCCCTCAAGCGCCCGAGGGCTGCCGGAAGTTCAGGGTCGAGGTTGATGACTGCGATCCTGCTGTGGCCGGCCTGGAGCAGACGTTCGACGGCGACCCGGCCCCCGGCGCGCTCGTCCGGGACGATCGAGGGCAGCTTCCCGTCCGCGTCGAAGCAGTTGATCAGGACGGTGGGCACCTCCCTGGCGCTTTCCGGAACATGCACGGCCCGGTGGTACGTGGCCGCGTAGAGAAGTCCTTCCACTCGCTGTTCCAGCAGCTTCTCGATCGCGGCATGTTCCAGGCCTTGGTTGGGTCCTGCTGCATCGGCCTGGTCGGTGGGGGCGATGAGGAGGAAACGGTGATCGAGCCAGGCTTGGTCCTGGGCGCCCTTGATGATGTCCACGGCGAACGGTGCCGTCACGATCTCGGT
>JBDTQQ010000110.1:0-7157 GCA_039932075.1 Pseudarthrobacter sp.
GCGTTCTGGCCGAGCGGAATGGCCCGCACCGCGTTCTGCGTCAGCGATGTCACGGCGGCGAACAGGTACGCGGCGAGCGCCTCCGCCAGTGGCACGCCCAGGGAACGGGCGACGACGGCGAACGCCAGCGGCTGGTGGCCTGCGGCGCGGCCTGTGGTCACCAGGTCGCTGTACTCCGCCAGCTCGGGCGAAGGAAAGACCTGGGTGCCGATGTCAACCAACCTGCCGCCCATCGTAGTGCTGGCTTCGCGCACCTGCCGGGGAAGGAGCTGCGCCGTAAGCACGGAATCCAGCTCCGCGACGGGAGTTCCCTCGTAGAGCAGCCGGATGGCCATCCCGTCGGAGTAGGTCAGCTGCTGGCCGATGAAGGCGGCGAGCCAGTGTCCGTACGAGTCGGCGTCGTGGATCAGCCCGCGCTCGATGTACGTTTCGAACCCCAGCGAGTGTGCAAACGCCCCCGTGGGAAGCGCGGAGTCCGTCAGTTGCTGGAGCGCGAGCTGGTAGCTAGTGCGAGTGTTCGGCATGGCGGAAAGGAACGGGCATGACGCGTTCCTGCCGGTCGTAGGGAACCCCGACATGGTTGAGGTAATCCTCCACGGTGTGGTCGTAGGCGCAGACCATGACCTCGGCCCCGTACTCCGAAGACGAGTCGAAGAACTGGGCCTGCAGGTGCCGGTTGCCCAGGGAATGCGCAACGACCCCCATCTCGTGGATGGATTGGGGCGCAATGACCAGGACATCGGTGGGAAGGACAGAGACCACGATCATGTTCGTTTCGGCCACGTGCAGGATGTCCCCGTCCCGCAGGTCTACTGAACCTGCGGGGAGGCGGATGCCGATCTCCTTGCCGTGGTCCGTGGTGACGCGCTGGATCCGTTTGACCAGTTCGGCGCTGGGCAGGACCACCTTTTCCCGGTGCAGGCCAGCGTACTCCACCGCATCCGGCGGCAAGTCGTGCAGATTGCCTAAAACCTTTTCGATAATCACAAAGCCGCTCCTAGAAGAGGAAGTAACGCTGGGCCATGGGCAGCACGTCCGACGGCTCGCAGGTGACGTCCTCGCCGTCCACCGTCACCTTGTAGGTTTCCGGGTCCACCTCGATGTCCGGCGTGGCATTGTTGTGCTTCAGGTCCGCCTTGGTCAGGGTACGGATACCGGAAACCGGGCGGATGACCTTCTCCAGTCCGAGTTCTTCGGGCACGCCGGCCTCGATCGCTGCCTTGGACAGGAACGTGATGGAGGACTTTTGCAGGGCCTTGCCTAGGGTGGCGTACATGGGCCGCATGGTGCGAGGCTGCGGGGTGGGGATGGAGCCGTTGGAATCGCCCATCAGTGCGTAGGCGATCTGGCCGCCCTTGAGGACCACTTCGGGCTTGACGCCGAAGAACGCCGGATCCCAGAGCACC
The DNA here is from genome assembly GCA_039932075.1 of Pseudarthrobacter sp. Classification (GTDB taxonomy): domain Bacteria; phylum Actinomycetota; class Actinomycetes; order Actinomycetales; family Micrococcaceae; genus Arthrobacter. The sequence goes on from JBDTQQ010000110.1 coordinate 1,407, forward strand.
AGGTCCGCGAACTTGCCCACCTCGATCGACCCGATGGAGTCCGCCATTCCCTGCGCGATGGCCGGGTTGATGGTGTACTTCGCCACGTAGCGCTTGAGCCGGAAGTTGTCGCTCTCGGCCCCGGCACCGTTCTCGGCGCCGTGCGTCCCGCCGTCGGGATCCTTGAGCACGCCGCGCTGCCTCTTCATCTTGTCCGCCACCTGCCAGGTGCGGGATACCACTTCGCCCACGCGACCCATGGCCTGGGAGTCGGAGGAGGTGATGGCGAAGATGCCCAGGTCCTGCAGGACGTCTTCGGCCGCGATGGTCTCGGCGCGGATACGGGAATCGGCGAACGCCACATCCTCCGGGATGGCCGGGCTGAGGTGGTGGCACACCATGAGCATGTCCAGGTGCTCTTCGATGGTGTTGCGCGTATAGGGCAGCGTCGGGTTGGTGGAGGCCGGCAGGACGTTGGGCAGCCCGGCGATCTTGATGATGTCCGGCGCGTGACCGCCACCGGCCCCTTCGGTGTGGAACGTGTGGATGACCCTGCCGTCGATGGCCCGGATGGTGTCCTCCACGAACCCGCACTCATTCAGGGTGTCGGTGTGGATCGCCACCTGGACGTCGTATTCGTCGGCCACCTTCAGCGAGGTGTCGATGGAGGAGGTGGTGGCGCCCCAGTCCTCGTGGACCTTCAGCCCTACGGCACCGGCCCGGATCTGCTCGGCCAGGGGTTCGAGGGCGGACGCGTGGCCCTTGCCGAACAGGCCCACGTTGATGGGAAGCCCCTCGACGGCCTGCAGCATGCGCTGGATGTGCCATTTGCCCGGGGTGATGGTGGTGGCCTTGGTGCCATCGGCCGGTCCGGTGCCGCCGCCTACCATGGTGGTGACCCCGCTGCAGAGGGCGGTGGGGACCTGGTCCGGGGAGATGAAGTGGATGTGGGTGTCGATGCCGCCGGCGGTGAGGATTTTGCGCTCCCCGGCGATGATCTCGGTGCTGGCGCCGATGACGATGTCAACGCCGTCGGTGATCTGCGGGTTGCCTGCCTTGCCGATCTTGAAGATGTGGCCGTCCTTGAGAGCGACGTCGGCCTTGTAGATTCCGGTGTAGTCCAGGACGATGGCGTTGGTGATCACGGTGTCCGGGACGTCCTGGTCGCGGGTGACCTGGCCGTTCTGGCCCATGCCGTCACGGATCACTTTGCCGCCGCCGAAAACCACTTCCTCGCCGTACACGGTGAGGTCCTTCTCGATTTCGAGGAACAGGTCGGTGTCTGCGAGGCGGATGGCGTCACCGGTGGTGGGGCCGTACAGGTCCGCGTACTGCTTGCGAGGAATTTCAAGGCTCATTTGCCTGCTCCTTCGTTCTGGGCGAGGGGGCCGTTGACGGTGTTGCTGAGCCCGTAGACCTCGCGGTTGCCTGCCAGTTCGATCAGGCGCACCGGCCTGCTATCGCCGGGCTCGAAGCGGGCGGCGGTGCCCGCCGGAATGTCCAAGCGACGGCCATAGGCAGCGGTACGGTCAAATTCGAGGGCGGCGTTGGCCTCGGCAAAGTGAAAATGTGAACCCACCTGAACGGGCCGGTCGCCGGTGTTCGTGACGACGACGTCAATCGCGTCACGTCCTGAATTCAGCATCACCGGTTCGGACCTGAGGGCGTATTCTCCGGGAATCATGGCTGTGCTCCTATCGGATGGGATCGTGAACGGTGACGAGCTTTGTGCCGTCGGGGAAAGTGGCCTCGACCTGGACATCGTGGATCATCTCAGGCACCCCTTCCATTACCTCGTCCCGGGTGAGCAGCGTGGTTCCGTAGCTCATCAGGTCCGACACGGTCCGGCCGTCCCGCGCGCCCTCGATCAGTTCGTAGCTGATGAGCGCCACAGCCTCGGGGAAATTCAACTTCAACCCCCTGGCCTGCCGGCGACGGGCAAGGTCGGCGGCGACGACGATCATGAGTTTTTCCTGCTCACGGGGCAAAAGATGCATAACTTCTCCTTCTTGAAAAGGTCGGGGCCACGGAAACCGGACGTCAGATCCTCAGTGCTTGGAACAGCCGGGGACGAGCGGAGCAGCCCTTACGGTTATATGCCTTAAAGCGCGAGCCGTGCAAATGGCCCGCAGGCGCCTACTTCGCGTCCTCCACGGAACCTGTCCACACGGTGTGAATAGGGTGAAGGCCGCATGCCACGGAGCTCCCTACGTGCATTATTTGAGGCTGAGCACCTCGTCGATCGGGCGGCCGTTGACGAACACCCGGGCGCTCGTGGCATCCGACGCGGCCATGGCGGTGTACTCCAGCTGTGCCTTCGCGCGCGGGATGTCGCATACGCCGCCCAGCATGAGCTGCCCGGAGAGCCAGATGGTGATGGTGCTGCCGTCCAGCTCGCCGCCGAGGTAGGTGAGGTTCGACTGGTACAGCACGTTCACGAGCCCGGACAGGCCGACGTCGCGGCTCTTGTTCGCGAGCAACGCCCCGACGCTGGGGCCCACCTGGTCCGTGAACCGGACCGGAGCCGTATTGGTGGCGACGAGGCTGTCACCGCAGCCGATCTTCGGCCCCGACAACCCGTTGTCGCCTACCGCGACGTAGTAGACCGTCAGCGGCGCGACCTGCTCCGGGAACCCCGTAAAGGTGGGTTCCGCCGTCAGTGCCGGGCTCGCCGGCGCGGACGACGGCGGGGCGGACGACCCCGGGGCGATCACCGTGGGGGACGCGGTCACCGGTGCGCTGGGGGACGCGGTCGGGCTCACCGTCGCGCTGGTGCCTTCTGTAGGGTTTGGCGCGGCGGACTCGGTGGCTGACGCAGTGGCGGCGGCAGAGCTTGGCGGCGGGGCCGGCGCCGGCGGGCCGAAACAGCCTGCGAGCGCGAACAGGGCGGCCGCCCCGAGAACACTGAATGCCGAATGCCTGCGCCAGGTCATGATCTCCCCTTGGATGCGGGGCCCGCAATTTTCGGACCCGCATCCAAGCTACGCCGCAGGCACCCTCCGGCATAGGGACTTAAGTCGGCGTTCGGCATGAACCGCACATACTTTTGACATGAACACTTGACTAGAACGCACGTTCATGTAACGTGTATCTCAGCATGGTGATACACCTCACAATGACGAGATGTAACTGACGTTTGCAGGACATGTCCTTATAGAAGATTTCCAACACTGAAACGGTTGAAGCAAATGAATGATGCAGGCACCATTCATTCCCCGACAGTGATGACGGGGAATGCAATTGATTTCTGGGCAGCGAAGCCCCTGGAGGCCTTGGGCGGCGACTATGGGCGGCTGCGCTGCCGGTTCATCAATTCTCATCCCGTGGGCAGTTGGGATGACTTTATTCTCTCGGAATGGACACTTAGTTCCTGTGCCTGGGAGGATTTCCACCCGCATAGTGAAACTGCTTTCGTACTGGAGGGCGAACTTCATATTGAGAGCCAGGGCAAGACTGCCATCCTGCGGCCCGGCGATTCGGCGCGTGTCAACCCAGGCGGCGTGGGCCGGTACTGGGCACCCGTCTACGCGCGGATGATCACCATTTACGGCCCCAACCCCGAAGGCCTCGAATCGCACTCCTTCCGGTACTCCGAAGTCTGAGCCTGGCCCACCCCAAGAAACGACCGAATTTGCGCGTCCCGCGGGGCTGGAACATACTATCCCTATACGCCGGCTTTGGTGAGGAGCGCGTCGATCATCATGAAGAACTGGGCGCTGTGATCGGACGCCTTCGGGTCGGTCATGTATTGAATGGCCGCTCCGTCGTAAATCATCAGAAAGAGCCGCACCAGCGTCGGGAAGCTGATGAGGCACTCCTCCCCGCTGATTTGGGCTGCGGAGGAAAATAGGTTTCCCAGTTCCACTTCATAGGCGGGGTAAATCTTCGCGGCCAGCGGGCTGCCGGCGGCATTGCGTGTTGCCCACAAAATGAGTTCAATTTCAGCAAGTATGCTCGCCGGATCTTCCTCCAGTGCGCGCCAATAACCTTCGGCCACTTGTTCCACAGCCTTGCGCAGGCCCAGATAGACCGGTACGTCCCTGGAAAAGCGGCTCAGATTCTTCAACCAGGCCTCGGCGGCCTTGTCCATGAGTTCGTCTTTGTCGCTAAAGCAATAATGAGCCGTGGCCAAGGGGGCATTAGCCTCCTTGGCAATAGACCGCATGGTCACCGACTGAATTCCCTCACGACGCATCAGTTCAACCGTCGCTGCAATCAGCTGTTCTTTTCGCTCCGAAGAGGGTATCCGCATAGGTCACTCCACTTTGCCGGCTGGTTATGGGTATCGTCGAAGGCCGTATCCTGGCTGTCTTTGCAACAGCCAGGATACGGTCCCGAGCGTCGGATACCTGTAGTTACGTGGCGGCCAGGATCTCGTCCACTTCGGCAGTCGAGCCAGCGTCCACGTCCTGTGAAGCACCGTTCAGGTAACGCTCCATGGAGTCATCCATGGCGTTGAGCCAGCGGGTGTGGTGCTTGGTCGCCATGGTGCCGGTGACCACGGAGCGGTGGAGCATGTCGCGGTAGCCGAGGATGTCGTCGTGTTTGTGGCGCATCCAGTCCTTGAAGAGCTGGCAGACAGCGTCCAGGTCAAAGGGCGGGTAGTCCGTGGCGTCGATGAGTTCCCGCAGGTAGTCGGTTTGGAAGTCGGCCTCGGCATCATGGTCCGGCAGCGCGTCCTGCCGCTCGAGCCAAACCTGGATGTCCGCCTCGCGCTCGGCGAGGGACGGCAACTCAATCACGCCGGTCATGACGTCGCGGGCAAACCAGGCCTGCGCGTCAAACATGTTGAAGGTGTAGTACTGGTCCTGCGCGCCCAGGTAGAACAGGTTAGTGTTCTGCTGCCAGACCACACCCTTGTAGAGGTTGCCCGGGTACAGCACGTTCGGCGACTTCAGCGACAGCTCGCTGGGAAGGTACGGGTACTTGTGCTGGTATCCGGTGCAAAGCACGACGGCGTCAAAGTCGCCTTGGGTGCCGTCACTGAAGTACGCGGTGGGGCCATTGAACCGGGTGACAAGCGGGCGCTCCACCGTGTTCGCCGGCCACTCATAGGCCATCGGCGTAGTGCGGTAGCTCAGGGTAATGGACGCAGCGCCCATCTTGTGGGACTGCATGCCAATGTCTTCAGCGGAGTAGCTACTGCCGATCATCAGCAGGTTCTTGCCATAAAACCGCTCGGCTCCGCGGAAATCGTGGGCGTGCAGAACTTCACCCGGGAAAGTCTTGATGCCCTTGAACTCAGGGACCGCGGGGACAGAGAAGTGCCCGGTCGCGACTACGAGCTTGTCGAACACGTGGGTCTCAGTGACGCTGGTTTTGAGGTCCTCCACTGTCAGCGTAAATTCCTGCGTTGCCTCGTTGTAGCTGGTGTGCCGGGCAACGCTGTTGAACCGGACGTACTTGCGGACGTCGGACTTCTCTACTCGGCCCTTGATGTAGTCGAAAAGGACTTCCCGAGGAGGGAAGGAGGAAATAGGACGGCCAAAGTGCTCGTCGAAGGAGTAGTCCGAGAATTCCAGACATTCCTTGGGGCCGTTGGACCATAGGTGGCGGTACATGCTGGAGTGAACCGGTTCACCGTGGGCATCCAGCCCGATGCGCCAACTGTTGTTCCATTGCCCGCCCCAGTCGTCCTGCTTCTCAAAGCACATGATTTCGGGGATTTCGGCCCCCTTTTGGCGTGCTGATTCGAATGCCCGCAGTTGTGCCATGCCGCTGGGGCCTGCACCGATGATTCCGACTCGAAGTGTCATGCTGCTCTCCTCTTCC
>JBDTQQ010000111.1:0-7111 GCA_039932075.1 Pseudarthrobacter sp.
TCTTGGTTCTGCCGTGATGACGGCGGAATCGGCGCAGGAGCTGGCGGAGGACCCTTCCGCGGTACTCCTTGCGGACGCGCCCCTGGTGGAGGGTCTGGTGGCCGCCGCAGTCGCCGCCCAGGGCGGCGCAGACGTCCTCGCCGTCAAACGGGCGGCTGAGGCTGTTTACGGATCAGGCGCCGCCGGGGCATCCCCGGTCAGCTCCGTCGCGGAAGGCTCGGTGACCGGTGCCGGTCCGGAATTCACCGGGGATTTTGAACTCATCAACCAGGCCGGGATGCATGCCCGCCCGGCAGCCAAAGTTGCCGGCGGGCTGTCATCAATGAACGCCGAGGTCACCATCAACGGCGTGGATGGTGCCTCCATGACCGCCCTCATGACTCTCGCCGCTGGCAAGGGTTCCTTGCTCCACGTCGAGGCATGGGGACCGGACGCGGAGCGCGCCTTGAATTATGTCGGCGGCCTGGTGCAGGCTGGTTTCGGCGAACCGTAGATGCGGAGAGCCCGGCTCTGCGAGAGCCTGGCGCCGCCCGCCTGCAACGCTCGCATCAGCCGCGTTGCTGTTGAAGGGCGGTTCTTAAGACGTCAGCGAAACCGCATGGGGTGCGTGCCCAATGCCAGGTATGTGCCGGCTCCCATCAGGAGGAAGCCGCCGACGCCGACGACGATGAGTTGCGTGCCCACTCCAGTTATCAGCAATATCAGCCCAATCAGGCACAGCACCAACCCGACGTAGGCCTTGGCGCGAAGCCTGACAGAACCCGACGAGAGTCTTTGCGCGAGCTGCGGATCGTTCGCCGCCAGATCAGCCTCCAGCTCTTCCAGCTGCTTGCGCTCCCGATCTGAAAGCGGCATCGGAACCCCCGTCTGGCGTCCTGTGAACTCGAAATCTAACATTCGCTGTGTTAGTAAGGCTGACGGTAGGAGTGTTGCCTGTGGAAGTCAATAGCACGCCATGGCGGGGACCGGGGGCCCCGCGAAAACACCGAAACCCGCGCAGGAAAGCTCGTATTGGTCCCGCAAAAGGGCCGGATTTACGCCGGACTCTCCCGCAAACCGTCGGCGTTGAGCACCACAGAGGCGGTGATAAAGCGCCCGCATTGTTCGCCGTATGGGAACGCCCCGCGGGGCCGGAATTCCAGCGTGCGCACCGGAAGGGCTTGCCCAGCGGGGGAAGTTCCGGTGGCGGTCACCGCCATCGGCGATTCGGTGAGTAAGTCCAGGAACAGCATGCCGGTCAGCGTCCCGTCGGGTGATGCCGTGGCCGAGCAGACGCCGTCAGGAGTGCAGCCCTGGTCCACGGAAACTGCTCCCGGGCGGAGTTCCACAGCGTCTTCCTTGCACACCCCGTCCTGGCAGGCTTTCAGATGCAGTGTCCCCACATGCGGCACATAGGAAGCCGGAATGGTCACTGAGAGCACCGACGCCTGCGCGATCGCCGGGCACGGCGCCGGACCCGGGTAGTAGTAGCAGGAAGTGAGGACCGCCGTCGTCATTACTGCCAGAAGCAGGCCGGACTTGCGCATACTTCAGCGTAAATCCGGGGATTAGATGGTGTCCCAGCTACCAGGAAAGTGACCCAAACATTGTTATGGCTCCGGCGCCAAAGAGCGCCAGAATGAGACCTGTGGCCAGCCCGCCCCTGGCGACGAGGAACACGGGCAGGGTGGATTCGGCCGGATTGGCGGGGTTGTAACGGACAGCGATGCGCTGACCGATGATTGCCTGGTCCTGGCTGTAGATATCGGACTGGCCTAGCCAGCGTTTGCCGGCGGCGTCCTCGAATTCGTACGACGCCGCGAACCGGTCCCTGCCGTTACTCCCGGGTCCGTCCTTGCCATGCAGGTTGCCGGTGATGTTCGCGGAGGCCTGCGTCCATCCGGCCGTGACGCGTTTCCGGCGGAAGGATGCCGCCAGGGACAGGGCCGCGAGGATCAGGCCGAGGACCAGTAAAAGCCCGGGCAGCACAATAAAGATCAGCTTGAGGAAGTCCACGGCTCAGCCCAGCGGGAAGTTGCCGGCAACCCAGAACAGCAGCAGGGCAAACATCGCGAAGAACGGCACCAGGCAGCCGAGTATCATCTTGGATTCGGACGCTACCTGGAACGACTGGTTGGGGTTCGCGGGGTTGTACGCCACCTCCACCAGCGAGCCCGGCACCTGCTGGTTACGGTACGAAACCTCCGATTCGCCGGCGTAGAGAATCCCGTTCGGGTCCGCGAACTGATATGTGGGGTAGAAGCGCCGGCTTCGCGTTGAACCGCCGCTGCCGCCGCTCCAGCCCCCCACGTTGCCGGTTACAGTGGCCTGGACTTTTGGCCAGCCTGCGATCAGTTTTTCCTGGCGCTTGGTCTTCCGCAGTGTATGGATCAGCGCAAAAATCACGCCCGCCACGAACAGCGCCCAGATGATATAAAGCACGATTCTCATAAACTTCCCCCGGTTCGAGTCACCAGAAAGTATGCCATCCGGTCCGCGCCGGCCCTAAAAATGCCTCACCCCGGAAGGCTGTAGCCGCTCTGGTGGAGTTCGGCCAGGCCATCGCCGAGGAGCCCGGCCAGCGCACGTTCCAACTGCTCGGGTGCGCAGTTCAGCCGGTGCAGCGCCGCCAGCGGCACACCGATCCCGTCCGCCGCGAAGCCCAGGTCCGCGGGCTCCTGCTGGAACATTTCCCCCGGAACCGGGCTGTCCGCCAGCCGAAGCACAGCCATCACGGCGCCCCGGACCTGGCGGTCGGTGCCGTGCCAGGCCTGGCCCTTGGGGATGTACGACGGCGGTGGCTCGCCGGCCGCCAGCCAGGCACAGGAGTCCCGCACGGGGCAGGCCGCGCACTTGGGCGCACGCGCCGTGCACACCAGCGCCCCCAGCTCCATGACCGCCGCGTTCCAGCGCACGGAGGTCCCGGCGTCGTTCGGCAGCAGTTCCGCCGCCAGCCGCATCTCCGTTGCGCTCAGGGACGGGGCGGGGAGGGCGACGCCGGTAATGAGGCGCGCGTGCACCCGCCGGATGTTGGTGTCCACCACAGTTTCCCGCCGTCCGTAGGCAAAGGCGGCCACGGCGGCGGCTGTGTAGCTGCCCACCCCAGGCAGTGCCAGCAGCTCCGGAAAAGTGCCAGGGACCTTGCCGTCGTGATCGCGGACGATGGCAGCCGCCGCCGCATGCAGGCGCAGCGCGCGGCGGGGGTAGCCGAGCCGGCCCCACGAACGGACTGCCTCGCCGGCGGGTTCACCCGCAAGTCCTGCGGGGGTGGGCCAGCGCTCCAGCCATTCCTGCCAGACAGGCAGGACCCGCACTACGGGCGTCTGCTGCAGCATGACCTCACTGACCAGGACGCCCCACGCCGAACAGTCCGGTTCCCGCCAGGGAAGCTCCCGCGCCGTCTCCGTGAACCAGCCCGTGATCCGGTGGTGCAGGTCCTCGAGTTGCAGCACTCTGAGGCCGGCCTCGCGGGGGATGGCTTCAGGCGTACTGCCCGCGGGCATGGCTGGGGAAAGGGTTGTAGCGTCGATCCCCACACTGTAGTTGATCGTTCGTGAAGCATGCCAAGTGCCCACAAGGCGCGCACCGGGAAACTGTGACCTGGGCGTTGGCTGGGTTGCGGCGTGGTGGGCGGCCAGAATCCGGCGTGTTCTCTAGCCTAGAAGGATGGGCAGGCAAGGCAATTCATCACAGCGCAGCACGGCACCCGCTTCCGGCTCCCGGGGTGGTTCCGGGGCAACCCGCAAGCCTAGTCCCGCTGTTTACCGGCGCCGTCGCCTGTTTGTGGGGACAGCCCTCCTGATTGTGGTGGGCCTGACGTTTGGCGGTTTCGCCGTCGCCGGGGCTTTCAACGGCACTGAGCAGGCGTCCTCCACCGAGAGCACCACCGCGGACGCCGCCGCATCGGCACCCGCTCCCAGCGATTCGCCGTCGGAAGCGCCCAGCGCCGCCCCGACGCCAACGCCCACGCCGACTCCCACCTGCAACCAGAACCTGGTTACCGTTTCGGCGTCGACGGACAAGCCGGCCTATGGCCCTGACGAGAAGCCGCTGCTCAGCCTGAAGGTGACTAACGGCGGCACCATGCCCTGTGAAGTGAACATCGGCACGTCCCAGATGGAGTTCCTGGTGACCAGCGGCGCGGACCGGATCTTCTCGTCGAAGGACTGCCAGGCCAAGAGCGAAGACCTTGTGAAGACCCTGGCGCCGGGTGCCAGCGAAACGGCCAACTTCCAGTGGGCGCAGAACCGCTCGCTCGAAGGATGCCAGGTTATCGCGACGAAGCCCGGCGGCGGCGGCGCCTACTACATCTTCACGGCCAAGCTCGGCTCGAAGGCCAGCCCGAAGGCAGTGTTCCAGCTCAACTGACGCTTAGCACTCGATGGGGGTCTAGAGGAAGCGGTCCAGCAGGCTTGCCTCCGCCATCCGGCTCAGGCCCTCGCGGACGGTGCGGGCACGTTGGTCGCCAATGCCGTCAACTGTCATCAGGTCATCGATGGTGGCGGCCATGAGGAACTGCAGTCCGCCGAAATGGTCCACCAGGCGGTCGGCCACTGCTTTGGGGACTGCCTTGAGGCCGGAGAGCAGCCGGTAACCCCTGGGCTGCACCACGGCGTCGAGGTTGGCTTCGCCGCCTGCAAAACCGACGATTCCGGAGATCTTGCCAAGATCGATCAGCTCGGTGGGGCCCAGGTTCACCAGGGCGCTAACGGCTTTCTCGATGTCCGTTGCGGAGGCGTCGGGGCCGGCGTAGTCGCGGATGATGACGTCGCTGCCCGGGCCGCGGCCCACTGTCAGTTCATCGAGCTGGAGCGACAGCAGCCGGCCGTCCTCACCCAGTTCCAGGACGTACTGTGAGATTTCCTCGGAGATGCGGCGGACCATTTCCTGGCGCTGTAGGGTGACGGCGACATCGCGGACGGTCACCATGGCCTCGATCTCCAGTGCGGACAGCGAGCTGGTGACCTGGTCAAGCCGCGACCGGTAGCGTTCCAGGGTGGCCAGGGCCTGGTTGGCGCGGGCCAGTACCTTTTCGGAACCCTCCAGGACGTGCCGGAGGCCGTTGACGTAAAGCGCGATGATCTGCATGGACTGGCTGACGGAGATCACGGGCACGCCGGTCTGGATGGCCACGCGTTCGGCAGTGCGGTGCCGGGTGCCGGATTCCTGGGTTTCGATGCTGGAGTCCGGGACGAGCTGGACGGCGGCGCGCAGGATGTTGCCGGCGTCTTTGTCGCAGATGATGGCGCCGTCCATCTTGGCCAGCTCGCGGAGCCGTGTGGGGGAAAAGTCGATGCCGATGTCGAAGCCGCCGGAGCAAATGGATTCGATGGTCCGGTCGATCCCCAGAACGATCAGTGCGCCGGTCCGTCCCCGGAGGATCCGTTCGAGTCCGTCCCGCAATGGCGTTCCCGGAGCCACTCTGCCCAGAGTCGCCTTGAGCGATTCTTCAGGGCTCCGCGCCATAGGTGTTCCCTTCAAAGGTGCGGACCAGCGCCCGCAGAATGCCGGAATTCACGCTTAGCCGGCAGGACCAAAAGTACTCATTTTCCCGCTAGGTCAATGATAGGGGTAAGAAACCCGAACAACCGCAGGGGCAAGCCCCAAAGTGCCCCATGCAAGGTCCTCGCCACAAGGCGCGGAACGCGTTCGACGGCGGGTGGCCGGGCGGGCACTTTATAGGTCAGTGGGTGCGTGGCGGGAAAGTCAGGTGCAGCAGGCCCGGGAGCCGCCGTCGGACCCTGCCTGGCCACGCACCTTCAGCGTGGCAAACGGGAGGAATTTGTCAGTGTCGCAGGGAAAGGCAAATTCGGTCCCGGCCCGTACCGCGGGGGCCGAAAAGCGAATGGAAAACATTGTGACTATTCACGCGGCGGCGTGCATAGTGACGAGGAAGCGTGCGGGGAGGAGAATTCCTGCCCGTCACCTGAAGTGAGGAAGCAACCTCCCCTGCGATAAACTGGAACTTGGCTGTTCCCGAGCCATGCTTCCCCTTAAGGCCTGCCGAGCGCCTTGGGGTAACCCCACCGCAGCGAAAGTAGCCCCGTGTCCCAAGATGTCCTTAGCCCCGCCCGGGTCAACGAGATTCACAAACAGGCGGCCCGGCGTCGGACCTTTGCTGTCATTTCCCACCCCGACGCCGGCAAGTCCACGCTCACCGAGGCGCTGGCGCTGCACGCGAAGGTGATCGGCACCGCCGGTGCCTCCAGCGGCAAGGCCAACCGCAAGGAAACGGTCTCGGACTGGATGCAGATGGAAAAGGACCGCGGCATTTCCATCAGCTCCGCCGCGCTCCAGTTCTCCTACCGGGACACCGTCATCAACCTGCTGGACACCCCCGGCCACGCTGACTTCTCCGAGGACACCTACCGCGTCCTGGCCGCCGTCGACTGCGCAGTGATGCTGGTGGACGCTGCCAAGGGCCTGGAAACCCAGACCATGAAGCTGTTCGAAGTCTGCAAGGCGCGGAACCTGCCCATCATTACCGTGATTAACAAGTGGGACCGGCCGGGCCTGGACGCGCTGGCACTGATGGACGAGATCACCGAGCGGACCGGCCTGCAGCCGATGCCGCTGACCTGGGCAGTAGGCATCTCCGGTGATTTCCGCGGCGTCTGGGACCTCCGCAATGACCGCTTTGCCCGGTTCCAGCGCAACAACGCCGGCGCCAACATCGCGCTGACCGAGTACTTCACCCCGGAGCAAGCCGCCGAAAGCCAGGGCAACAACTGGTCCGACGCCGTGGACGAAGCCGGCCTGGTGATCGAATCCAACCTCGAGTTCGACGTCGATGCCTTCCACGCGGGCACCGCCACGCCCATCCTGTTCAGCTCCGCCGCCCTGAACTTCGGCGTGAAGGAAATCCTGGACGCACTGGTGGATTTCGCGCCGCCCGCAGCACCCCGCCCGGATGTTGACGGCAGCCCCCGCGCCGTGGAATCGCCGTTCTCCGGCTTCGTATTCAAAGTCCAGGCCGGCATGAACAAGGCCCACCGTGACCACGTGGCCTTCATTCGCGTCTGCTCAGGCGTCTTTGAACGCGGCATGGTGGTCACCCAGACCCGGACCGGGAAGTCCTTCGCCACCAAGTACGCCCAGCAGGTCTTCGGCCGCGAACGCGAGGTCATCGACG
>JBDTQQ010000112.1:0-7084 GCA_039932075.1 Pseudarthrobacter sp.
CCAAGTCGCCGAAGTCACCGGGACCTTTCATGGACGCCGGGTGCGGGCAGTCATCCGGCGCACGGACGGCTGCGAGATTGCCCGTTGGAACTCCCTGTCCGCGCTGCTGGGCGGGACACCCGGAGCCGGGACGTCCGCGACGTAAAGAGTTCCTGCGATTTAGGGTGCCAGGACAGTAAGCGTCCCGGCCACAAACGCTGGCCGGGACGCTTTCTGTCCTGCTACTTGCTGCTGTACTCGTCTCCAGCCGGCGAACCTAGCCGGCCGGGATCCTGTCCGCGGGCGCCATCAGCGGGGCGCCTGCCGGGGGCACCGGGGTACCGGCACCCACCTGGACATTGACCAGGGTTTTGATGCCGTTTTCCCCCAGCTTGAGGCGGGACAGGTAGGAGCCCTCCTTGAGCCCTTCCCAGTTCAGCGTGGCTGACGTGGCTGTGCCGTTCGGCGCCACAATCGGATTCGGATTGACCGTCAGGTTCCCGGCGTCACCCGAAAGGGCGGCCGCCTGGACTGTTGCGGCGGCGGCGCCCTGGTCCGGTGTGGAGTAGAGGTTGGCCACGATGAAGTAGGTGCCCGCCTGCGGCGACTCAAGTTCAAGGAACTCACTGGCAGACTCCGTCGCCACCTGTGTGGGCAGACCATTCGGTGCGTAAACCACCATGTCCCAGTCGACGTCGTTCGTTGCCGCCTGCACGCCGATGCGGGCGAAGGTGGCGCCTGCCGGAACCGTCACGCTCAGCAGCGCGTTATGCGCATCATTGGCTGGTGCGTACGCACCCGGCGTCTTGGAAATGGCAGTCTGGCTCATCGGAGCAAGACCCTCCACTGTCACGGCCAGCGGAGCATCGGAGCCGGACACGAGGTCCATGGTTCCGCTACCGGTCCCGGTGGCGGAATTGAAGGAGAAGGACGGCGCGATCCGCGCATCGACGGGCCGCACGGCCATGGGTGACGTGACGGTCCGCGGACCCTTCCAGGTCAGTGTGCCAGTGGTGAACTTACCGACGGGCGCGCTGACGTTCCGGATAGTGAGCGTCACCTCGCGGGTCTGGCCTGCCTTGGCGAAGTTCAGCGCCTGCGGCTCGGCCGTGACGCTGAATCCGGGCAGCTCCGCCTGCGGCCGATACATGCCCGGAACCAGCGCTGTCAGCTGGCGTTTGACCTGCACTTCACCCACCAGGCTGCCCAGGGCAATGGACGGCAGGTTCAGGTCCTGGGCCGCGACCGTCCCCGCCTGGGGTGCGCCCGTAGCTACCCCCTGGCCGTTCAGGAACCCCAGCCAGTCCTTGATGCCCGAGTCGTAGACCAGTCCGGGATCGAGTACACGGAGGGAGTCGATGTGGCCGGCACCGCCGTCGAACGGATTCCGGTTGGGAGTGCCGTCAGCGTTGACCAGCGGGTAGGCGGTGGTCATCATGGCGGACTTGACCGTCGCAGGGCTCCAGCGTGGCTGCTTGCTGAGCACCAGCGCGCCGAAACCGGCGATGTGCGGCGCTGCCATGGACGTGCCGGACATAAACCCGAACTGGGCGCCCTTGTTGCCGATGGTGGAGACGCCGGCGAGGACGTTAACGCCGGGAGCGGAAATATCCGGCTTGAGGAGGTCGCCGCCTGAAGCCAGGGTTGGGCCGCGGGACGAGAACCCGGCCACCTGCGGTGCGGGAGGCAGCGGTTCTCCGGTGAGGTCTCCCTTGACGAGGCTGACCTTCAGCGCGGTGTTGCCGGCGAGCTTGGACTTCAGTTCCAGGCTCTCGGGGGCGTTGACGTGGACGGTGGGGAGGACGTGGTTGTCGGCATCTTCCGAGCTGTTGGTGAGGTTGACCAGGATCATGCCCACACCACCCTTGCTCTGGACCTCGAGGCTCTTGGCCGTTCGGTCCACCACACCGCGGTCGCAGGCGACAACCTTGCCGGCTACCTTGGCCGCATCGAGTGTGCCGGGCCCGCAGAGGTTGGGGTTGGCGGCACCTGCGGCTGCAGCGTCCGCGGCAATAATCGCGGGCTTGTCCGTGACTTCGGTCTTCATGATGGAGGCCCCGCGGTACAGGCTTCCGTCCGAAACCTTGACTGTTCCGAGCAGTTCGCTGGGGAAAGTGGAGGCCGCCACCGTGGTCAGCCACGGCGACGCATGGTTGACGGTGGATGCGCCCGGCCCGGAGTTGCCGGCGGAGGCGGCGATGAACACTCCGGCCGCGGCGGCATTAAGGAAGGCCAGCGCCACTGGATCAGTGGTGCTGTCCGTGTTGCCTGAGATGGAGTAGTTCAGGACATCAACGCCGTCCTTGATGGCAGCGTCAATGGCCTCGACGGATGCTGAGGAGTAGCAGCCGCCGGTAGCCGGGTTGTCATCTTCCCAGCAGATCTTATAGACCGAAACCTTGGCAGCAGGCGCCACGCCGGAACTTTTGCCGAAGCTCATACCGTCGAGCACTTGCTCAACGTTGGCGTTGCCGGCGGCTGTGGTGGCCGTGTGCGTGCCGTGGCTGCCTACGTCCACCGGGGAGATCAGCTCCTGGGGAGCGCGTTTTTCCGGCTTGACGGATTGCAGGAAGGAGTCCGCGAAGTACCGGGCGCTGACTACCTTGGAATTGCACAGTGTCCCGTCGAACCCCGCGCCGGTGCCCACGCCCTTCTGGCATTCGCCCTGGAACGTGGTGCCATCAGCCTTAAGCATGGCGATCCGGCCCTCGGCGGTGCGGTAGGGCACGCCCACCTGGGCCGGGCCGCTGAGTGGCTGGACCGGCTCACCCTGCAGGAAAGGGTTGTCCGGGGCATAGCCGGAGTCGATGACACCAACCACAACCCCCTTGCCCGCATTCGCCTGGCCGCCGAATTGGGTAGCCCAGGCGCCTTCCTTGCCAGTGAGCTTCAGGAAATCGCCGGTGGTGTAATCGGGGGCGTTTTCGACGTCGGGCTCGACCGCCAGCACCCGGGCGTCCTTGGACAGTTCCCCCGCCTGGGCAGCCGTCAGCTCTGCCGTGAACCCGTTCAGGGCCGCCGTGAACTGTTTCGACGGCGTCACTCCCTGTTGGGCGGCCACGTCCTGCTGCGTCTTGCGGAGGTGCGCGTCGTAGGCCTTGTAGTTAGGATCGCCCGCGTCAAGCTTCCGGCCGTTCTGTGGCTTGGTAGCGAGCAGGCCCGGGGTCTCCCCTTCATAGGCGGCCGCGGCCTTGGCTGCGAGGACCACAATGTAGCGGCCATCCTTGAAGTCACTCGCAGCGGACTTCTGTGCGGTTATTGCCGTATTCAGCCCGGCGGGCGCCGCGGTAGCGGGGCTCATCGCCATCGAGGTGAGGAGCAGCGGCAAGCCAACGGCGAATGCCGTCGCTTTCCGGACTCCCCCGCCCCGGACGGGGCGTTTTGCAGTTGATTTCACGAGCGACTACACCTTTCACGAGGAACGGCCGGCCAGGTCGCCGGTCTGGAGCAGCTGGAACGGCAAATTGCATTACAGGTTTTGTAATGCTGTGACCAGCCGTTACAAACAGTACAGACTGAGAGTTGAATATGACATAGAACACATCCGCGTTTTGACGTCAATCATCCAACTTTCAGGCTGACACCGGAAGACCGGCCGGGACCGTCGTGGATTCCCGTGCGAGACAAAAGAAAAGACTCCCTCGCGGGCCGGACTGCAAGTCCGGTCCGCGAGGGAGCCTTCATGGTTTTGTGCTCAGCGGCTCAGCCCTTGGGCGTCACCTGCAGCCGGTCGAAGGAGACCTGCCTGCCGTCCTTATCCAGCACCACCACATCGTCGCGGCCGTTCTGCACATCGGAGGGCACGATGAACTCAACCGTGTTGTCCGTGGTGGGAAAGAGCCAGCCGATGCGTTGGCTCTTCTTGTTCAGGTACACGTAGTACCACTGGCCATAGTCGAGGCCCTTCAGGGTGACTTTCTGGCCGTTGCGGTACTTGTCCAACGTGCCAAGGTCGAACGGAGCCGTTTGCCCGTCGAGGTCCTGGACGTCCAGAACAGGAACGGTTTCCGGCTGCGCCGGCTGGAGATCCAGTACGACGGCGCCGCCAGTCACCGTAGCCGTGATCTGCTTAGTGCCGTTGGCTGCGGTCGCGTCGAACGAAACGGCATCGATCCTGCCGGCCGCGACGTCGGTTGCCGTCAGGACATACTCACGGGTTGCCGTCACGGTTCCGCCCACCGGCAAGGAGTCCTCGCTGATGGATGCGCCGGGGGCGCTAAGTCCGGTCAGTGAGACATTGCCGGCGTTGCCCACGGTGTAGGTGTACGTGATGGTGTCGCCCACGCTGGCGTAACGGTCGCCGTCGACGTCGTTCCACTCCGAGGCGACGGTGCCCGCAAGCTGGGCGTCGCGGACCTTCAGGTCCACTTCACCGCCGTCGACCGTGTACGTCTTAGTGGTCTGGCCCGCCGCGCTGACTTCCCACGTGGTTTTCGGGACGAAGAAGCCCTGTGCGGCCTCCTCGGCCGTCACGGTGTGGCGGGGCGTTGCACAGGTGTAGCGCTGTCCGGCCGGCAGAGCACTGTAGCGGCAGTTCCCCGGGCCGTCGGGGACGAACGGGCTGAAGTTGCCTGCGGTAGGGGCCACCTTTTCCAGGAGCGGGCTCGTGTTGGTAACGCTGAAGGTGTACGGGACAAGCTCGCCCGCGGCATAGGGCCGGGTGGCCAGATCACGCCCGACGTCGGCACGCGCGCCGCTGATGTCAGCGGCCAGCAGTCCGTCGCGCAAGGCTACTGCAGCGCCGGTGAACGGCACGTTCTTGGTGAGCGACGGCGTCGCGCTGGCTGTGATGGCAAAGCTCGCCTGGGGGACGAAGTAGCCGCGGGCGATGTCCTCGGCTGTCAGCGTGTGCTTAGCGGTGGTGCAGGTGTAGGTGGCGCCGGCCGCCAGGTTGTTGAACCGGCAATTGGGTGCCGCCGGCGGCAGGAAGCCGGAGTCGAACGTGCCCGAGACCGGGACCGAATTCGCCGTGACGTTCGCCGTGCTCTTGACGGTGAACGCGTAGGTCAGGACGTCGCCTGCCTGGTACGGGTCGGCGACGACGTCGCGGGCGGGAGCCGCTCCGGTGATCGTGAGGCCCACCTGCGGGGCCGCCGGAACGGTGGCGGTGAAGGTGAACTGCGAAACCCGCCCATCCGCCGTCGTGAATGCCGCGTTGAGATTTTGCGGGCCGCTGGCGTTAGCCGGCGCGGTCAACGCAACGTTGACGGTGGCCGAGGCACCCGGGGCGACGTCGGGGACGGGCACCGTGGTGGCGGTCCAGCCGGTGGGGGTGTAGACCGTGGCGTTGGCGCCGGAGAGGGTGGTGGCCTCCTGGTTGGTGACGGTGACCGCTACCTGTGCCGTGGCGCCGGGGGCGGTGATGACTGCGGGTACGGACAGCGGGGCGCAAACGTAGTTCAGCCATGCGTCGTCGAACTTCGCGAACTGGATATTGTCCGTGTAATTGCCCTCGTACAGGACGCCGAACTTGCCGTCTTCCAACCGGGAGACGGTGCTGTAGGCGGAAAAGCCGGACCGGATGGTGCGCACGCCGGGCCACGTGGCCCCGTCGTCACAGGAGACCCTGGCGGAGACGTTCTCGCGGCCGGTCTTTGAGTTGGAGTTGGTGAAGATGAGCTTCTTGGCGTCCGCCGAGCCCTGCTCTGCGGCCGGGAACATCCGGGCGATGGCACCGTTGTTGGCCGGGTCCGGCAGTTCGGTGTCCTGGGTGACGGGCCCGTAGGTGGCGCCGCCGTCGGTGGAGATGGCAACCTTGCGGTAGCCCTGGTTCGCGTTGTCGCGGGAGTTCAGCAGCACGCGGCCATCGGAAAGTTCAACGGTTTTGTTCTCATCCATGCGGTCGCCCACATTGGCGCCCTTGTGCCAGGTCATGCCGTGATCGTCCGAGTACACGCTGTACGCCTGGATCTTGTTGGTGCCGTCTGCCTGGCGGACATCGCCGGCATACTGCTGGATGAGGCGGCCCTTGTACTGGCCGTACTTGAGCTGGATGCCTTCACCGGAGGACGCAAAGTTGGAGCGGATGTCGCCGGCTACCGGGCTGGTCTTGCTGGTGCCGGGCTTGGTGACATCGGTGATGAGGCGCGGCTTGCTCCAGGTGACGCCGCCGTCCGAGGACTCGATGACGGCCGAGGAGATCACGCTCCGGTCGGCGTCGTCGTTGCCGAACTGGCTGCCGAAAAAGCCTTGGTCCTTGGAATAGACGAACAATGCAAAGACCTTTCCGGCCTCGGCGTCGTAGATGTAGGAGGGGTCGCTGTAGCCATACTTCGGAGTGCCGGCATCGCCCGCAAATCCTGCAGCGATGACCTGCACAGGCCCCCAGGTCTGGCCGCCGTCAATACTGCGGCGCTGCACGATGGAGTTGGCATTGGGGGCGTCTGCTGCGCTGCCGGGGCGGCCGTCCCAGGCGGCGAGCACAACGTTGTTGCCCAGGTACGTCAGGGCGGGGATCCGGTAATAGAAGTTGGCCGCGGTGCGGTCGGCACCAATATTGGCCTCAGTGAAACTGCCGGGCGCTGACGCCGGGTCGCTCGGCGGGATGGGAGCCGCCTGGGCGGCGATCCCGGATCCTGCCAGCAGCGCGAGCGCGACCAGCCCGGCTCCTGCCGTGCGGGCAACCTGCCTGCGTCTGCTCTGTGGGGTGAAAATTCGCAAATCCATATCCTTTCAAGGCGCCGCGAAATGGCGGCGGAATCGGGAGAGTTGGCCGTGCGGCGGGGGGCACCCTGAGGGATGCCACCTGCCACGTACGACGTCCTACGACCATAGTGTGTAGAGCGTCACATGGCTAGGAGTTTCTGCAAGACGCCCAGGTGAGCACCCCGGAGCACACGCAAAAGCGGGCGCCCCGGCGAGGGACGCCCGCTTCAAAAAGCTTGTTGGATATGTGCCCGGCGGCCTACTGCCTGGGCGTCCGCACCACGTCGCTGATCCACTGGCGGGTCTTTTCGTCCACCGGCCCGGCTACCCGATTGTCCCGGGCCTCCCTGTCGGCCTTGATCTTCTGCACGACCATGCGGCCCAACCCCGCGAATACGGCAACGGCGACCATCGGCAACAATACGGATTTCGATTTCTCAGCCATTCCGCCATCCTAGTG